>NZ_BADY01000003.1:0-1185 GCF_000241185.1 Pseudoalteromonas sp. BSi20495 | reverse complement strand
ATGGCAAAAGAAAAGTTTGAACGCGTAAAACCGCACGTAAACGTTGGTACAATCGGCCACGTTGACCACGGTAAAACTACACTAACTGCAGCAATCACTAACGTACTTGCAAAAGTATACGGCGGTGTTGCTAAAGATTTCGCATCAATCGACAACGCTCCTGAAGAGCGCGAACGTGGTATCACTATTTCAACGTCTCACGTTGAATACGATACTCCTTCACGTCACTACGCACACGTAGATTGTCCTGGTCACGCCGATTATGTTAAAAACATGATCACTGGTGCTGCTCAAATGGACGGCGCGATCTTAGTAGTTGCTGCGACAGATGGCCCTATGCCACAAACACGTGAGCACATCCTTCTTTCTCGTCAAGTTGGCGTTCCTTACATCATCGTGTTCATGAACAAATGTGACATGGTAGATGACGAAGAGCTACTTGAACTAGTAGAAATGGAAGTTCGTGAACTTCTTTCAGAATACGATTTCCCAGGTGATGACTTACCTCTAATCGCTGGTTCTGCGCTTAAAGCGTTAGAAGGCGAGAAAGAGTGGGAAGATAAGATTGTTGAGCTTGCAAACGCACTTGATTCTTACATCCCAGAGCCAGAGCGTGACATCGATAAGCCTTTCATCATGCCTATCGAAGACGTTTTCTCAATCCAGGGTCGTGGTACTGTTGTAACTGGTCGTGTTGAAGCTGGTATCATCCGCATCAATGACGAAGTAGAAATTGTTGGTATCAATGATACAACTCGTTCTACTTGTACTGGTGTTGAAATGTTCCGTAAGCTTCTTGACGAAGGTCGTGCTGGCGAAAACATCGGCGCACTTCTACGTGGTACTAAGCGTGAAGACGTTGAACGTGGTCAAGTACTAGCTAAGCCTGGTTCAATCAACCCACATACTACATTCACTTCAGAAGTATACGTACTTTCTAAAGATGAAGGTGGTCGTCATACTCCATTCTTCAAAGGTTACCGTCCACAGTTCTACTTCCGTACAACTGACGTAACAGGTGACGTACAGTTACCAGATGGCGTAGAAATGGTAATGCCTGGTGATAACATCAAGATGACAGTAACTCTAATCGCACCAATCGCGATGGATGAAGGTCTTCGTTTTGCTATCCGTGAAGGTGGCCGTACTGTAGGTGCTGGTGTTGTAGCAACTATCGTAGCGTAA
>NZ_BADY01000004.1:0-273 GCF_000241185.1 Pseudoalteromonas sp. BSi20495 | reverse complement strand
TTAATGGCCCGATAAAGAATATTTATTTTTAAGAAGTAAAAGTGGTGGAGCTAAGCAGGATCGAACTGCTGACCTCCTGCGTGCAAGGCAGGCGCTCTCCCAGCTGAGCTATAGCCCCACATATGCTGGTACTTACTGTTTTAACCATCTTCTTGATTAGACAAGAAGTGGTGGGTCTGAGTAGATTTGAACTACCGACCTCACCCTTATCAGGGGTGCGCTCTAACCAGCTGAGCTACAGACCCAAAACAATAAGTGTTGTTCTCTTTACAA
>NZ_BADY01000006.1:0-15941 GCF_000241185.1 Pseudoalteromonas sp. BSi20495 | reverse complement strand
TGTTTTTTTGTGCTTGTTCATATTTAATTAACCGCGTACGGTGTTTACTGGGTTTAACAAAATTAAAGGATCGACTTAATGAAAACTCTTACCCTTGTTTTAGGTAGCGCGCTGGCTTTAAATGTACTTAGCTTTGATTCACTTGCTGCAGCTACTCCCGATGCCCCTCATATTTACGTAAAGGGCGAAGCCACTCTTACCACAATGCCGGATTACGTACAGCTTAGTGTAGGTATTACCGAAGTTGATAAGGACTTAATTGCAGCTAAAAATAAAACCGATTTAACCATCGCTAAAGCAATTAAGCTCGTAAAAGAAGTAGGGGTTAGAGAAGGTGATATAAATGCTGGGCAAATTTCAATAAACCGTGATAGTCAATATAACCGCACAACCGGTAATCAAGACTTTAAAGGCTTCAAAGTTTCTCGCACATTAACAGTAAAACTCAGCGATATAAACAAATACCCAGAGTTACTACAAAGCTTAGTTAACAACGGAATTAACGAAATTAACCAAACGCAATTTTTAGCAAGTAACTACAACGAACTACATAAAAAAGCGCAAAAATTAGCAATAAAAGATGCACGCGATGCAGCAAAAGAGTTTAGTGAAGATTATGGCGTTGATTTAAAAGGTTTGTATAGCGCATCACTAAGTCCACTCAATGTGCAATCACAGCCTTATATGCGTGCAGAAAAAGTAATGATGGCTGATAGCGCACCAAGTAATTATGTACCTGATGCCTACCATGCTGGAGAGATTAAAGTAACAGCTTCAAGCTACGCTGTTTACTACATAGATTAAACTTTATTTTTGGTGGTGCTCAAAACGTGCCACCAACTTCTCACCTTGCTCTTCGCTAATGCGGGCAATTGCATTGAGCATATTAGTTATTTCTCTCCTGTCGTATTCATTTGTGACATGTTCATTGATGTCATCAACAATCGCATTTAAATAATTAAACAAGCTGTTTCGTGCATCAGTGTCTTTGTGTGCAATAAACAAAATGTTTTTAAACGCCTCAAGCACGTTTGTCATTACGTATGCATCGCCTTTTGCGTAATTACGAAGCGGCGTAAAGTTGTCATGTAATAATTCGTCAAAGCTTGTTTCATGAAGGTATAGCAATGGGGCATTGTCACTGTGCTTAAACGAGTAGTTAATATCGTTAATTGAAAGCCTTTGAATAAGTAAAATGCTCAGCATATCAATTGATTTAACCGCAGTACCTGGATCGTTTATGCCTGGGCTCATTGCTTTAACCGCAATTTCTGATATTTGCGTCAACCCATAACGATAATGATCGCTAATGTATTCTTCTATATAAAAAATAAAGCAGTCGAGAATTTTATTTATCAGCGCTTCATCGTTTGCTATATCTTTATTACATTTTAAAAACGGGTAACCTTTAACGGTAAAATAACCTTGGTTAACAGAGATATATACCTTTATATCTTGCTCTGCCAAAATGGCACACAGCTTATCGGTATGTACGCCTTTATAATATCCCTCTGTTTTACTGACAACAGAGTGCCACTTGCTAAAGTCTGGAAAGTCTTCAACGGGGTTATCTGATTGCCTTTGTATTATTGTTTTAATTTCGTTTTTAGTTTGGCTAAATAAGCCATTTAACACATTATCAACCTGAATAGCACGAGAGATTGAATGTATAAAAAATACAAATAAACCTAATGAAATCAAGCCAAAAATAAGTGCGAATAACACACCAATTGAAGGAATTGCCGTACTGCCACCATCAAGCTTATTAATATTTATAAGCATAATAATTGAGTAAATTATGCTGCCTAAATAAAAGCCCAAAACCATTTGGTGTGATTTACGCGTAATAAGCCCTGGCACTACGCGAGGCGATAAACTCGCACTGGCCGAATTTAAAACAACCATTACCATCGAAAAACTAAACACGGTAAGCGAAATAATACTGCCTGCTAAAGTGCTTAAAATAGTACGCGCGTTTTCGGCGCTATCAACAAGTACAACCGATATAAACGATTTTAGCTGCTCAATAGGGGCTAAATATTCAACCGACATAGTTATAATGGCAAATACTAAAAAGCCCACTGAAAGCATAGAAGGGTAAAAGCCAATACTGTTAATCATTTCACGGTAACTGTCGGCTACTTTGCGAGGTACAAACATAAAATCCTTATGTAATTTTCTACTTACTTAATACCCTTAGCTTAGCATAGGCATTTATTAAACTTCTGATAATGCTGCTCAAATTTATATGTTATTATCACGCCCACAATAATAAAGCGCATGCTTATGCGATAAAATAACAGGAAAACGCCGTGATCATTTCAACTTATGCTGCATTACTTGCATTGTTTTACATTTATTTGAGCTTTAACGTAATAAAAGTGCGCCGCGCGGAGCAGATATCACTTGGTGATAGTGGTAACGCAACGCTGCAACGTGCTGTGCGTGCCCATGCTAACTTTATGGAGTACGTGCCAATTGCTTTAATTTTACTTTTTTTGGCAGAATACCAAGGGCTTGCTAGCCATTACTGTCATATATTAGGTGGTGCGTTATTAATAGGGCGTGTGTTTCAAAATATAGGCATAGTAGAAAAAAACCTGAAATATCGCCAAATTGGTACTATTGCGACATTTTTAGTGATTATTGTTAGCGCCTTTGTATTGCTAGTGACACGTGGCTAATTAAAGAAAAGTTAATGAGCAAAATATTTATAATAGGTTTACCGCGTACCGGCACTACTAGTGTGTGCCACGCATTTTTAGAGCTTGGTATTACAACGGCGCATACCGCGTATACTAATGCTTGTTTTGAAAATGCCAGCGCAATTGCCGACACTCCCATATTTAATGACTTTAAAGCGCTTGATATTCATTATCCAAACTCTAAGTTTATTTATTTAGAGCGCGAATTGAGTGCGTGGCTTGCATCAATAAAGCAGCTTTTAGCGCGTATGCACACTAATTTAACGCGCGGCGACGGGGGCTTTAATATTCATATAAAACGCTGTTATTTAAACACATTTAGCGAGCTTTCGCTTAATAATATTAGCGACGATAGTTACTTAACTCACTGCTATAAAATACATTTTAATGATGCTCAAACGTATTTTAATAACCGCGACAACGATTTTTTATCCATTGATATAGCAAAACCAGAAAGCTACAAAAAGTTATGCAACTTTTTAGCATTAAAAAGTGATAAAACTGATTTTGAAAAAATGAATATGGGCGGCAAAGTCACCGCATGGAACGATATTAAACACCCGTTAAAAGTTGAATCTACGGCTAAAGGGCGCATAGATAAATTACTGCCTTACAAGATTTTTTAAATCAAATACGTTAAAATCCCCCGCATTATTATTTAAGTTGTACAGAACATGTTTGAATTAAAATACCACACTCCATTTGAATGGACCGAAGTTGTCCTTGCTGACTTTAATACTTTTTTACAAGATCACGCCGCTGCAGAAAAAAAAGCATCGGGTATGGCTATGTCTATGCTTTCGCATTACCCAGACAAACGTAAATTAGTAAAAGCTATGACCGACTTAGCGCTAGAAGAATTAATACATTTTAAACAAGTACTTAAATTACTTTTAGAGCGTGATGTAAACTTAGGCGATGACAAAAAAGATCCGTATATAAAACAAATTCGTGCACTGTTTAGACATGGTCGTGATGGTTTTTTAATGGACCGATTACTGGTTGGCGGTGTAATTGAAGCAAGAGGGCACGAGCGTTTTTCTTTAGTTGCACAAGCACTTCCTGAGGGTAAAGAAAAAGACTTTTATGTTGCTATCGCTAAATCAGAAGAAAAGCATAAAAATCTTTTTGTTGAACTTGCTTACGAGTACTTCGAAAAAGAGGAAGTGGATATACGTTTAGAAGAATTGCTTATAGCTGAAGCAAAAATCTGTGAAAGCATCCCGTTCACGGCAGCACTGCATTAAAACTATTTTAGTTAAACTGTAAAACATAGATAATCAAGTCTGTGTTTTACTTCCTATACAGTAAAAACACCCGCCTTTCTGAACCTCACGGATAACAGCTTAATAAAATTAATTTTGCATCGCAATTTGCTAATCACAATTAAAAATCTTATTGAGCAGTAAATAAGTTACTAATTTTAAACATAAATTACTTGGGCCAATAATTGCTTTATATAAAGAACAGTGGTTATATATTATTAAGTAAATTCTTCAAGCTGCCGATATATACCTACATAGTAAGTAATTAATTTTATATAAGTTACAAACTCAAAAAATACTAGGGGTAAATTATCAATGTCATCAGAAAGTAATGTTAAAGAGTTTGTAAAACCAAAGCCAGCTAATAAAGCGATGCCGAATAACATTTCCTCCATAACACAAAGCCAAAATAAACTTATCAATGTATTGTTGGTAGATGACGATCTTTTAATTGAGATTGTTATAAAAAAAATGCTTGAAGATGAATGTTTTAACGTTGATTTTGCTTCAAGTGCGGCAGAAGCACTTATTATGGTTTCACAAAATAATTATGACATTATTTTAATGGATATAATTATGCCTGAATTTACGGGCACAGATGCGATGCTAAAAATAAGAAAGCACATTGATAAAACCACAACAAAAATTATTGCACATACTTTTAGTGAAAATAAATATATTAATTTAGGTTTTGATGGCCAATTATTAAAACCAGTTAAAAAAAATGTGCTTATTGAAAATATTAAATCCTTATTGGTCTGATTTATAAAAAACAGTAGGGCGGTTCACTGTTTTTATTTATAGCTTACTAAAAACTTAAATTGTAATTTTCAAAGCGCTAATGTTTATTTAGCGCTTTTGTGTATATTAAACCTTTAATTTATTTAAACTTGTAAAAATCCTTTAATAACAATAATTACTTCAAATTATTCCTTCAAAGTATTAGCAACTTCGCTTTTGTAATTGTTGCATATATAAGAGCAAACGTTTCACACTTCTTAAAGTGGTTTAACAATCACAATTATCAAACTCTATAATAATAAAAAACAAATAAACTTATTTAGCCTAAAGCCTAGGTATCGCAAGGGTTTGACTTAAAATTATTATAATTTTTTAATAACTAATAAATGCTCATCTTGGGATGGAATTTGCTTTATAAGGCTATATTCCAATTTTATAGTTTAATAAACATTATAATTTTTTAAATTAACGAGGCACAAGCATGAGCAAAACACAGTACGTTACAGTAGAAGGTCATCAAATTGCTTATCAAGAAATGGGACAAGGAACACCTTTATTATTGATACACGGTATTCCGACTAATAAATTTTTATGGCGAAATGTGATGCCAAAACTTGCATCAAAATATCGGGTAATAGCGCCTGATTTACTAAACTTTGGTGAATCAGATATGCCAAGTAACACTGATGTATCTATAAATGCGCAATGTAGAATAATGTGTAAGTTTATGGAAGAACTCGGTATTTCTAAAGTTAATATTGCTGCACATGATATTGGTGGTGGTGTTGCTCAATTAATGGCTGTAAATCATCCGGAAAAAGTAAACGGGTTGGTTTTAATTGATAGCGTGTGTTTTGATTCTTGGCCAATACCAGAATTTGAACCTTTGCTAGAACCAGATGTGGAAGAAAAAACAACTGTAGATGAATTTGTGGATACATTAAGAGATTTCATGCCCAAAGGTGTTTACGACTCGAGTGTAATGACTGAAGAGTTGATGAAAATATACTTAGCACCATGGAGTAATGAAAAAGGAAAAGCCGCTTTATTTAGTAACATGCGTAGGCTCAATAAAGAATATACCGAAGCTATTACAGGCGAACTTAAAAGCTTACCTCATGAAATACTCATAATATGGGGTAAAGAAGACAAGTTTCAAAAGCCAAAGTATGCGCCAATGTTAGAAGAAGCAATTCCAAATTCGTCATTGGTTTGGATAGATAAAGCCGCACACTGGGTTGTAGACGAACATCCAGATAAAGTGTCTGAGCTTATTGGTGAATTTATGAATGATAAAACATTCTAGTGAATTACTAGGTTTGTTAAAAAAGCTTTTTATTTCAATATGTTAAGTTTTATTGAATAAAGTAGCGATTAGGCAATCACTGTAATACCGCTTGATTATATTAATAACCAAGCGGTATTTTTATATGTTTAAGTAACAAATAGCGTAAAGTGGCAAAACATTAATTTTTAAAATAAGTAGGTTAATGCTTATTAAACAGTCAAAATATCGCGTTTATACGTTAATTAATGAAGGTGAGTAACTTGGTTATGTATTTATTTATGCTATTTAACATAATATAAATTATAGGCTGTCAATTTAAGGGTTATTAGATCATATAGCTAAGTCCAATACTAGATGGTATCGGACATTAAGTGATTTTATTACAATAACAGGTATTATTAATACAGATAATTTATTTCTCAATTTGTTTAATCAATACTTAATAAACGCTCAGCTGTATATTCGTTAGTGATTAATCCACTGATCATGTTTGACCTTACTGCGCCCAAAATGGCTAACACTTTTTCTTCACCAGAAGCTATCGCATAAATCTGTTTGTTAGCATTTGTTTTTAATGGCGTACTTGCTACACGCTGATTAACTGTGCAATCTAAAAGCTTACCGTTTTTATCAAACACCCAACTAATCATTTCACCAACAGCACCAAGATCTTGTAACTCTTTAAGTTCTTGCGCATCAATAAAACCATCTATATGTAATGGCGACTTTTCACCTAAGCTACCAATACCCACAAATGTTACATCGGCATCTTTAGCGAGTTTTAAATTACCGGTAATATTTTGTTGTGCGTGTAACTGTTCTTTTTCTTCAATGCTTCTTGGTAAAACTGGCAATGGCATTGGATAATGTTTTGCATTGGTGTGTTCGGCCATTCTTACTACAACATCATAAGGTGAAGCCGATCCATCCAAAGCCATATTACCTAGCATTGCTACAATTTTATGTTGCGGACAATCAACGGTTCTTAGCTCATCTACACATGAACGTAAAACTCGACCGGTTCCCATAGCAAGTACTTTGGGTTGTTCTGATTTTAAATGACGTTCTATTTCTGCCGCGCCAGCTTGAGCCAAACCTAATGTAGATGAAGGTTCAGATGGATCGCTCGGTACAACTTCACACGAATCTAACCCAAAACGGTTTTTTAATTTTTCTGCTAAATCCATACATTTAGCAATCGGGTGATCTAACCTAACTTTAATTAGACCTTGGCTAACAGATAATGCGACCATTCTTTGTGCAGATTGGCGAGATATATTTAGCTTTTTAGCAATTTCATCTTGTGTGTTACCGCCAACATAATATAACCACCCTGCTCTGGCTGCATCATCTAGCTTTCTAATTTCTGTATTTGATAGCTTTACCACGTAAACCTCTTAAGATAAAAGGAAAATTAAGTCCTTATTTTTATTACATAATTTCAATTATATGTGCTGCTATATAAATTATTTTATTAATTTTGGAGTATCTATTTATTAATAACGTTTTTGTTATTTATAGTTGTAAATATACCATTCCTTAATAAAAAATACCTAGGTTTCATAGGATTATGTAATTAGAATTTAGTTAATAGCACCTTTATAAAGGTGCTATTTAAGGTAATTAAAGATTGGCTCTAGCGAATTGTTAAACCGTTATTATCAAACTTTAATACTTTATCAGCCGGAGCGCTTAGGTAAATACTGTCGCCATATTTTAACGGACAATCACCATCTGCTTTTACTGTTACGGTACCTTTGCCTACAATATATATATGTAAAAAGCTCTCCGATCCTAAATGTTCAATTACACCGACAGTACCAGCCCACGTTCCTTGCTCAGTAGAGAGTGTTATATGCTCTGGTCGTATACCAATACAACTAACATTCGCATCTTCATTTTGTGGAGCATCTATAAAATTCATTTTTGGAGAGCCAATAAAACCAGCTACAAATTTGTTTACTGGGTTTTTATAAAGCTCTAAAGGTGTGCCTACCTGTTCAATAATACCGGCATTAAATACCGCGATTCTATCTGCCATTGTCATGGCTTCGACCTGATCGTGTGTAACATAAATCATTGTTGTTGAAAGGCTTTTGTGTAGCTCTGATATTTCAAGCCGCATATTTACACGTAATGAAGCATCAAGATTTGAAAGCGGTTCGTCAAATAAAAATGCCGAAGGCTGACGTACAATTGCGCGCCCTATCGCTACACGCTGGCGCTGACCGCCCGATAATTGTCCAGGCTTTCGGTCTAAATAATCGGTCAAATTAAGAATTTTAGCGGCGTTAGCAATTTTACTTTCGATTTCTGCTGGGCTAACTTTGGCTCTTTTTAAAGGAAAAGCAATATTGTTACGCACGGTCATATGCGGATATAACGCGTAGGATTGAAACACCATTGCTAAGCCTCGTTTTGCAGGCGGTGTTTTTGTAGCGTCAATGCCATCAATTTCTATATTACCACTGGTGGTATCTTCAAGCCCTGCGATCATACGAAGTAATGTTGATTTACCACAGCCTGATGGCCCAACAAATACGATAAACTCACCGTCTTTAATTTCTAAGTCGAGTGGTTTAATTACGTTAACTTCATCAAAGTTTTTAGTGACTTGTTTTAGTGTGATGCTGCCCATGTGTATTCTCCTATTTTACTGCGCCGAAACTTAATCCACGCACTAATTGTTTTTGACTAAACCAACCAAGTATTAAAATTGGCACAATGGCCATGGCAGATGCTGCCGATAACTTAGCGTAAAATAACCCCTCAGGGCTTGAGTAACTGGCAATAAATGCCGTTAAAGGTGCAGCATTCGCAGCGGTTAAAATAAGTGTCCAAAATGCTTCGTTCCATGACAAAATAACATTTAACAATAATGTTGAGGCTATACCTGGTAAGGCTATTGGTAATAAAACATGAAATATTTCTTCACCAATTGTTGCGCCATCCATACGTGAAGCTTCAAGTATTTCGTTTGGTATTTCTCTAAAGTAGGTGTACAGCATCCATACCATTATTGGTAAGTTAATGAGTGTCATTACAATCACTAAACCTAATTTTGTATCGAGTAGCGCAAAGTCTCGAAACAATAAATAAATCGGAATAAGTACCCCTACTGGCGGTAACATTTTGGTTGAAAGCATCCACATTAATAAATGCTTTGTTTTTTTAGTTTGTACAAAAGCCATAGACCAAGCAGCAGGTACAGCAATTAATAAACCCAGCAAACTTGAACCTAACGATATAACCACAGAGTTCCAAAAATGGTTAAAGTATGGCGAACGTGACAGTACATCGCGGTAATTTTCGAGCGTCCAATCAAACGCATATAAGCTTGGGCTTGCCGATATTGCTTCTGCTTCCGTTTTAAAGCTGGTGATTAACGTCCATAAAATTGGAAAGAAAATCATGCCGCTTATTGTCCATGCTGCAATGGTATAAATTTGCAATAATAACTGCAACTATGCCCCCTGCCGAACCGCCACCTACATCAAATTGAAGTAGTGATTGCGTGTAAATTAAGTACGTTATATTGGTTGACGAATAACCAGGGCCACCGCTGGTTGTAACTAATATTTCAGCAAAGATTGACAGTAAAAATATAGTTTCGATTAAAATAACAGCGGCTACAGCGCGCGATAAGTGCGGCAAAACGATGTAAAAAAACTTACTAAATGGCCCAGCTCCGTCTAAATCAGCCGCTTCTAATTGTTCACGATCTAATGACTGTATTGCTGTTAGTAGTATCAATGCTGCAAACGGTAACCACTGCCAAGACACAATTATGATGATTGAAAATAACGGCATTTGAGCAAAAAAGTCGATAGGTTCAAAGCCAAGCCAAATCGCGAAATGTGCAAATAAGCCATTAACTGGGTTCATTAGCATGTTTTTCCATACCAATGCCGACACAGTTGGCATTACAAAAAATGGGGCTAGTACCATAATGCGAACGTAATTTCGTCCCCATATTGCTTGGTCTAGTAAAATAGCTAAGCCAATACCACCACATATAGTGATAAGTAAAACCCCAGTTACTAGGTAAAGCGTGTTAAAAAATGATTCAAAAAAAGCCGGATCAGTTAGGAAAAATTCATAGTTTAAAAAGCCTACAAACTCTTTATCCCCTGGAACGAGTAAGTTGTAATCAATAAATGAAAAATACAGTGTCATACACAGCGGAACTATCATCCAAGCAAGTAATAAAATTACACTAGGAAGAAGCATAAACCGAGCAAGCGTGCGCGAGTTAGTTGTTGCCATAAAGGTGACCTTAAAAAAGCCAATTCTATTTACTTGTTAACTATCAAGTGAAAATCAGAAACCCTTGATAGTGTTTATAACTAACAAGTAAATAGAATTGACATAAAATATTGGGTAAGTTTGAGTAATTACCCGCCCATTACATGCTATTTAGGATAGCGAGCTTTACGCATTGTTCGCTCAACAAGGTGCTGAGACGTACTAAGTGCTTGCTTAACGGTCATTTGGCCAGTTAATGCTGCTGAAAATTGTTGCCCAACAGCTGTACCAATTCCTTGAAACTCAGGAATAGCAACAAACTGAATACCTACATAAGGCACTGGTTTAACGGTTGGATTTTTAGGATCAGCAGATTGAATAGAATCTAAGGTAATTTGCGCAAACGGTGCTGCGTCCATGTACTTTTGATTACTGTAAAGTGATTTACGTGTACCTGGCGGTACTTTTGCCCAACCTTTCTTGTCGGCTACAAGTTGAGTGTATTCTTTAGATGTTGCCCAGCTAATAAATTTCATTGCGGCATCTGGTTTTTTGCTGCTTGCCGGTACGGCTAAAGTCCAAGACCATAACCAGTTACCGCGTTTACCTAGGCCATTATCTGGCGCAAGTGCAAACCCTACTTTATCGGCAACTTCTGAATCTTTTTTGTTAGTAACAAATGCGCCTGCAACGGTTGCATCAATCCAAATACCACATTTTCCGGTTTGAAATAGTGCAAGGTTTTCATTAAAACCGTTTGCAGATGAACCAGCAGGACCAGATTCTTTCATCACATCGACATAATACTGAAGGGTATTTTCCCACTCTGGGGTATTAAACTGAGGTTTCCAATTTTCATCAAACCAACGCGCACCAAACGAATTAGCCATGGATGTAATAAGCGCAACGTTTTCGCCCCAACCTGCTTTACCACGTAGACAAAGGCCATAAACACCTTCTTTTTTATCTGTCATCGCTTTAGCAGCTTTACGTATAAAGTCCCATGTTGGGGCTTTAGGCATTGTCAGCCCTGCTTTTTCCATTAAGTCAGTGCGGTACATAACCATTGAGCTTTCGCCATAAAATGGCGCAGCATAAAGTTTGTCATTAATCGTTAAACCGCTTCGAATTGCCGGAATTAAATCGTCTAAATCGTAGTTTTCACCTAAATTATCCAGCTCTTTTAGCCAATTTTGCTTGCCCCAAATTGGTACTTCATAAGTACCTATGGTCATAACATCGTATTGGCCGCCCTTTGTTGCAACATCGGTAGTGACACGTTGGCGAAGAATGTTTTCCTCTAGAGTGACCCATTTTAGATCTATATCAGGGTTTTGGCTGGTAAAGTCACTGCTTAATTCTTTCATGGTGATCATGTCACCATTGTTAACAGTCGCTATTGTAATTGTTTCTTTTGCCGCAGCGCCCATGCTTATAAAGCCACACGCGAGCATAATTAATTTATTTTTCATCGGGTATTCCCCATACACGTTATGTTTTAACAAGTGCTATTAAATTGCAATCTATTACCAATTCTATTTATGGCAGTTTTAACGCATAAAACTGCCCGCAAAGTGCCTTTTTAGGTCCTTTGTATAAATAGTTAGACTAGTTGGATAATGATTTAAAATTTAACAGATATTTCAGAAGTGAAGCCGTCAAATCCTTTACCGATTTGGCCGCCCGAATTAACACCTTCATCTTGGTTAACATACTCAACTTTTAAAAGCGTTTTATCGTTAAACCAGTAACCTGCGGCTACCTGAATACGCTCTACTGTGTTGTCTGTTTGTTCAATTAAGTCGGAAGTGTTTTCGGCTTCTGCATAACGAGCCGCTACATATAGCTTTTTAGGGATTAGATATTGTTGTGCTTCAAACACGAAGTACTCAACCGATGAGTCGCCTTCTATTACACTGTTTGAATCAAAAGTAGTGCCGTTTTCATCTGCTATACCGTTTGTACCAAAGTAGGTAATACCGGCAACTGCATTACCAGCGGCATCTGCAAACGTGTAGTCATCAGATGATTTACCAACCATAAAAATTAAGCTAGTTTCGTCAGATGGTTGATAAGCTAAGTTAAGCTGGATGATTGATTGCTCAAGCCCTGGCATTGCGCCAACGTGAGTGTCACGCTCGTTTGAAGGTGACGCTGAGAAGTTATAGTTTTCACCATCGCCAAAGCGATAGTTTGTTGTGGTTACACCATCAAGACTGGCTACGCCGTTTTCAAAACGTAACTGGTCGCCTTGATTGGCTTTTAATAAGTTTAAGCCTGCTTTAAAGCCACCTTCAAATTCTAGAGTACCTTGAAGTCGGTAGTTATAACCTCTGTCTTCTTGAAACGCTTCACCAAAACTAGAAGTCGTAATGTGACCTGTAACATTATAAGCACGTACTACACCACTATCGAAAGTTTCGCTGTAACTTAGCTGTGCGCCGTTTTCGGCGGTTGCGTAATCGGTAATACCATTACCAATAAGTGCATTATTTTGGTTATCTGCGCCGTCTTGAAAACCTTTAAATTGAAATGGTGAGCCACCAATATTACCCAAACGCAGTGTTAAATTTGCGTTTTCTTTTGGTGTGCCATAAAGGCCTAGTAAGTCAAATTCAACACCTGCAAAATCGTTGTGAAATGAAAAGTCACGATCTTCACCACCAAAGTCATTAGGCTCTTCTGCAATATCTATATCGGCAGTGATGAACTCGTTAATATGAAATTTAAGCATTAGATTTGCTCTAATACGGCCAAAACCTGATTCTTGTTCTTCATCTTCTGGACGAAATGCGCCGTCTTTAGCCTGAATTGACTGAAAGTTTTGCATTAGTAAAAAGTCTACGTCAACGCGATCTAAATATTCAGAAATATCAGCCTGTGCTGGAGCCGATGTAGCCATAGCTGCCGCTATGAGAGAAATTGCAAATTTAGTCTTTTTATTATTCAACATAATAAGCTCTTTATTGAGTGTGGTGTGTGATGCCAACTTTATTAAATTGCATATTCATTTAATGAAATTGGTATTAATTCAGTGTGTATAGATGAGGCCAATTGAGCAAAACATTAAATAGGTAATGAAATTGCACTTATGAGCATGAGCTCATCTGGTGAGCATAATCACAGGATGAATTTAGAAGGTCAACGATTTTTTATTACAAAACGTTTACAAAAAATCGAATCTATATGTAAATATTTTTGAATCAATAAGTTAAGTAGCAAATTTGTTACATCAAATTTTGAGGAAATAAGGTTCTGGATTAAGGAATTTGTTGTAGATACATCATTATTGCTCAATACAATTCATGTAAACATAAGTTAGTAGAAGATATAAAAGCAGGTGATCCTTTTAAAATAGGCTGTTGGTCAGACCTATAAACTGTTTATTTATTAGTGTTTTTTAAGTAACGTTCTTGAGCTTATGAAGGGGTTAGCTTAGTATTAAAGCACTTAGATGTATTCAAAATAGAAGTAACCTACATATGGAATTTGTTCGCCCGCTAGAGCCCATCCTCATCATTGACGATGTTAAAGAAATACGTGATTACCTAAACCAGATTTTAACCGAACTAGGTTATGAAGATATTTTAGAAAGTGTAGACTTTAGTTCAGCTAAACCGGTTATTGATGAAAAATCGCCTAACGTAATATTTTTAGATGTAGATTTACCTGACTCTGATGGCACAGATATCCTAGAGTTTATTAATATTACCTACCCTCACGCACACGTTGTAATGTGCTCTGGTCATAACAGTTTTGAAAATGTGCAAAACACGTGGGAGCTAGGTGCTAAAGGGTTTATTGCGAAACCATTTAATGCAAAAAAAGTAGACACCGTAATGAAGCGCCTAGAACTAATAGAATAATAATAAGGTTAGCATGCAAAGTACTGTTACTGCGATTATAGAAGATCTTTCGAGTGTTATATTTGGTAAACAACAACAAATAAAACTGGCACTTACATGCTTATTTAGCGAAGGGCATTTACTCATTGAAGATTTGCCTGGCATGGGAAAAACCACTCTTTCTCATGCATTGTCAGCTGTGTTAGGTTTATCGTATCAGCGTATACAATTTACCAGTGATCTTCTGCCTGCTGATATTCTGGGTACTAATGTATTTAACTCTATCGAGCACAGTTTTACGTTTCATAAAGGCCCTATTTTTAGCCAAGTTGTTTTAGCTGATGAAATAAACCGCGCGGGACCTAAAACACAAAGTGCGTTGCTTGAAGCAATGGAAGAGCAACAAGTAACAGTCGATGGTAAAAAATACTCGCTGCCAAATCCATTTTTTGTGATAGCAACACAAAACCCGCTTTACCAATCAGGTACCTACCCGTTACCTGAGTCGCAATTAGACCGGTTTTTAATGCGCATTAGCTTAGGTTTTCCACCTAAAGAAGCCGAAAAACGCTTAATTTTGAATATGCAAAAACGAGATTACAGCCAATTACCTAAGCGTATTAACCAACAAGAGTTAGCGGCAATTCAAAGCCAAATAAACCAAATCACTTTAAGTAGCCCGGTTATTGACTACATTATAGAGCTTGTTAATTACACACGCACAAGCAACGCTTTTGCTGCATCGTTATCACCTCGAGCCAGTATGGCTCTGGCTAAAGCGGCTAGGTCGTGGGCCTTTATTGATGGTCGTGATTTTGTAATGCCAGAAGATGTTCAAGCCGTATTTGCAAGTGTGTGTCAGCATCGATTAGGTTTGCATAATGAGTCAGGTGAAGCGCAAGTAAACGATATTTTAAAAAACGTTTTAGTTCCGGTATAAATTTTTATGCCAAAAAAAACAGCTAAGCGCCCTTCTTTATTTAAGTCATTTAAGCAAAGTGTATTTAATAAGTTATTAAAAAATAAACATTTAAAAAACTCAATTACACTTGAACACAGAACAATTTATGTACTGCCATCGTCCCTAGGTTGGTACTTTGTAATTGTGGCTATTTTAAACTTTGTGATGGGCATTAACTATCAAAATAATTTAATTTTAATAATGTCTTATCTTATGTTTGTGGTGATGATTATTGCTGTATTAATGGGCTACAGTAACGCTAAAGGCTTAACGGTTAAATTTAAAGATGCATTTAACAGCTACGCTCCTCAAAAACCGAGTATTGTATTTGAATTACAAAGCCCTTCTGTTACCCAATCTATTAATTTAACATATCAAGGTAGTGAGCAAACTCACAAACATACCGGCCAAGTTGATAGTAAACCTCAGTTACTTACACTCAACTTACCCTACAGCTCACGCGGTAAGTACTCAGTGCAACGTATTAAAATAGCGAGTAACTATCCCTTTGGCTTAATAACTGTTTGGAGCTACATTCAATTACAAGAAGGTATATTTGTATATCCGTCGCTTGAACAAGTACACAGTGATGCGCATGTTTCTATGCTTGATGAGCAAGCCGATAAAGGTATTTCTACACAATCTGGTAGCGAAGAGTTTGAGTCTCTTATCCCACATTTACCAGAGATGGGCTTGCAAAGAGTGTCGTGGAAGCATTACGCAAAAACACAGCAGTTGTTAGTTAAAGAGTTTGTAGACTTTAAAACAGCAAATGCGCTTCTCGATTTTACGTTAATGAATGGAGATACAGAGCAGCGCTTAAGCCAGTTATGCTTTTAGTGTGTGAAGCAACCGAGAAAACACCCCTTTTATGTTAAAGCTACCGAATAA
>NZ_BADY01000007.1:0-2308 GCF_000241185.1 Pseudoalteromonas sp. BSi20495 | reverse complement strand
GGCTTTGGTGCCAAAAAGCGAGGTGTAAAACCTCACCTACAACATACGCCAAACCGTAGGTGCGAATTTACTTCGCGCTTTGTAACTAAATTATTAATTTTTTGCGTTCATAAGGACATTTAAATGCTGAGTAAAGTCTTTTCCTAGCTTTGCGTCACGCATACCGTACTCAACAATCGCTTTTAAATAACCTAACTTATCGCCACAATCATGCGAGCGACCACTCATATGAAACGCTTCAACTGTTTCTTCAGCCATTAACGCATCAATAGAGTCAGTCAGCTGTATTTCACCACCAGCACCTACAGGCGTTTTTGCCAGTAATGGCCAAATATTTTTGCTCAATACATAACGACCAACAACCGCAAGGTTTGAAGGCGCTTCACCTGCATCAGGCTTTTCAACCATTGTTTTAATTGCGGCACTGTTACCTGGCGTTAGCTGTACACCGTTAATATCAGCAATACCATATTTACTTACGTCTTCTTGTGCTACTGGCTCTAGCATGATTTGGCTTGCTTTGGTTTCATTAAAGCGCTTGATCATTGCGGCTAAATTTTCAGTTTTTTGATCTGCCGTATAGGCATCAAGTATCACATCGGGGAGTAGTACAATAAAGTCGTCATCCCCAACAATTGGCTTTGCACACATAATAGCGTGCCCCAAACCTTTTGCCTCACCTTGGCGAACACTCATTACAGTTACATCTGTTGGGCAAATAGAGCGAACTTCTTCAAGTAAAGCACGCTTTACACGATTCTCTAGTGTTGCTTCAAGCTCATAACTCGTATCGAAGTGATTTTCAATTGCGTTTTTAGAACTATGAGTTACGAGTACTATGTCTTTAATACCTGCGGCTACACACTCGTTTACTATGTATTGAATAAGTGGTTTGTCTACAATAGGTAGCATTTCTTTAGGAATAGCTTTGGTCATTGGTAACATGCGTGTACCAAGGCCCGCAACAGGAATAACAGCTTTCATGGGTAGTCCTTTATTTATAAATTAATTATTTTTAAGTTAACAGGTTAAATCTAAATGAGGGATGAATGAAGTAAAGCCCCGAATAAACTTTATCGGGGTCGGGCATAGTACTAATATTATTAATCGCTCCCAAATAGGTCGCGTGTGTAAACCTTGTCAGCAATATCACTTAACTCTTCAACCATACGGTTTGCAACCACCACATCAGATATCTGCTTAAATTCGTTTAAATCCTTTATCACCCGTGAGCGATAAAATTCATTTTCTTCAAGTACAGGTTCAAAAACAACAACCTCAATACCTTTAGCCTTAATGCGTTTCATAATGCCTTGAATGGCAGAGGCCCTAAAGTTATACACTGCGCTAAAAGCATAGCATTAGAAATGCCCGACATAACCCGTGCCTACCACCAATTCAATTTTACATTAACAAGAGCATCTGGGCTTTACCAGAACTACTTAGCGATACGAATAGTTAATAGCGTAAACTCAAATAAAGCATTACAAAGTTCAACGTTTTCATGAATAAAAATTACCTAGATTCACAAAAAGCTCTTTTTATTTTGCAGATAGTTAACGCATTACCTCGCGCATAAATAAAACAACTCAACAAGCGCGGCACAAAGCCGCGCCTATAAATATAAACCCAGTACCTACCCGTTCTTGAATATTCAACACTATGCTTCTACCTTAAGCTTACAGGGATAAATTAATAATATAAGGCAATGAAATGCGCATACTTCATCACGGAGCTGTTAATGGTGTGACCGGCTCCTGCCACGAGCTAGCAGTTAATAAGCACACAAGCATACTAATTGATTGCGGATTATTTCAAGGTGAAGACGCTAAAGCTGATTTATCAATCGAGTTTAATATTACCAACATAACAGCGCTTATTGTTACTCATTGCCATATTGACCACGTTGGGAGAATTCCTTACTTATTAGCAGCAGGCTTTAAAGGACCCATTTTTACAACCCTTGCCACAGCTAGTTTATTACCTTTGGTGATTGAAGATGCGTTAAAAGTAGGCGTTACTTGCGACCCTAAAATTATAAAAGCGTGTTTAAGCCTGTTAAACAAACGTATTATTGCTGTAGCTTATAAAAGCTGGTTTGAATTACCATGTAAAGGTGAACAAACAGCCAAAGCAAGGTTTCAACGGGCGGGGCATATATTAGGTTCAGCCTATGTAGAAATTGATATTATTAATAAACCAAGCTTGAGCAAAAACACGCACCGAGTGGTTTTTTCAGGCGATTTAGGCGCACCATATACTCCCCTTTTACCTGCACCAAAACCACCTTACAAAGCCGACACTCTAG
>NZ_BADY01000008.1:0-7385 GCF_000241185.1 Pseudoalteromonas sp. BSi20495 | reverse complement strand
TCCCCAAATAAACACTGTCACCGAGTGATCATTTTTTATTGCGACGAACTACTAATCCAAATAACGTGTCAAGCTTACATATTAATGATGAATAAAAATAAGTGCTAGGCCTGAGAAGCTAGCGACAAGAATAATTAACCTACGAGTGGCTTTTTCGTTGATACTATTATTTACAAAATAAGAAGCTCCCCAACCAATTATAATTGCTGGTAAACACTTTAAAAATAACAAGATATCGTTAAAATCGGCAGAGCCCGTTACTAATAATGCGAGAATGCCAAACAGATTTATAAAAACAAAAAAGATGCTCAAATTTGCTTTAATTTTATCTCTATTTTGCGCTTGATAGAGTAACCCCATCGGTGCCCCACCAGCTGAGGTTGTCGTGCCAATAAAGCCCGATAATATTGAGGCTATTAAATTTGATAGCATCGTTAATTTAGGCGTCCAACCCGTTAATGATAATCCCGCAGCAAGTAACAAACAGCCACCTAATAACAGTCGATATTGTTCTGAGTCAACATACAGCATAACAGCAGCGGCACAGAGAACACCAATGACCCCACCAAAAATAGAATAGCCAGTTTGTTTGACATCAATTTCTCCTCGATGCTTTATTGCCAGTAATGTGGTGATCAATAATGCATTGAGGATCATAGGCGCGGGCACTAGCTCTGGCAGTAACCAGTATAAAAAAGGCACACACAGTAATCCGAGGCCAAAACCAATCACACACTGTAAGCATGCACCTATTATTAATATACAATAAACTAATACTATATCGGGCAAAGCATTTCCACCTTATTTCATTTAGGTCTGCCTAATCTAATCCGAATAATTTAATATTATAATATGATTAACATAAGGTAAATTTTTTATTTAAAATCAGGTCCAGCCAGCATCCACTACTAATGATTGTGCCGTTATCATTTTACTATCATCAGACGCTAAAAATAATGCGGCATTAACAACATCATCTGCTTGTAATGCTTCATTAATGCATTGACTGTGTTTAACATCTTCAATCATTTCTGGTGTTAACCAATGGGTAATTTGTCGCTCTGTAATGACCCATCCAGGCACGAGTGTATTAATACGAATATTATCTTTGCCATAGGTTGCTGCTAATGAACGTGTAAGCCCTTCTATACCAGCTTTTGCGGTAGTATAAGCTGGCATACCTGTTTGTTTAATCCGCCAACTTACTGAGCCCATATTTATAATGCTGCCGCCACCTATCCGCTGCATTTGAGGTGCAACTGCTTGCGCTGAGAAAAAGCAGGGTCGAAGATTCACCGCAAGTTTATCATCCCAATATTCAACACTCATACTATCAGCAACGTGACGGGTATCATCCGCAGCATTATTAATTAATACGCCGATATCGCCTTGTAATTTTGCTGTGAACTCTATAGCTAATTTAAATTGTTTAATATCACGAATATCACAATAAATATATTGTGGGTCAAAGCTATATTTACCAGCAAGAGCAGCACAAAGCTGCTCTCCTTGCGCTTTGGCAATATCAACAAAGGTAACTTTTGCATGTTGCTCACAAAAACGTTTGACCATTACTTCGCCTATACCAGTAGAACCACCGGTAATAAAAACACTTTTACCAGCGAGACTAGTATAGCTAGTTGTGTGTTCCGTTGAAATTGCCATAATTTCCTTTAACTTCTAGACATACTGTATTTTTATTGTTGCTTCATTATTTCAACTAAGAAGATTGAGCAGCTTCTTGATCTGCAATTTCTTTTTCAATGAATAACATAGCTTCATCAATCATGTAAGTCATCATATTTTTGGCACGCTCTGATTCACCATGTAAAATTGCCTGATACACTTTAAAATGCTCATCTACAATAGCTTTTTTACTACCTTTTGCGGGCGTTGTATGTTGTATACTGACATTTAGCGCGGTACGAATAAAGTCACGTAATTGAAAAAAGAACTGATTCCCACTAGCAAATAATATTGCAGTATGAAACGATAAATCAGCCTCATGAATTTCACCATCGGGTGCATCTGAAGCGGCCTGCATATTTTCAAGCGCGACTGCAATTTCTGCAATTGCGGCTTTATCGGCGCGCCTTGCCGCTAATGCGGCAGCTTGCGGTTCAATCGCTAACCGTACTTGTAGAAAATCTTTTAATACATAAAGTGATGGGCTACTTTCAAGTAGCCATTTTAACACACTCGTATCGTATAAATTCCAAGTATTTGCTGGTTCAACACGAATCCCTTGCCGTGGTCGTGATGAAATAAGTCCTTTTGCTGCTAGCATTTTTACAGCTTCACGAACAGCAGTACGACTAATACCATACTCTTCACATAACTTTGCCTCTGTAGGTAAACCTGATTCGGCTGTGTAATAGCCGTTAATGATGGCTTTACCTAGCTCATTGGTTACCTGTTGTGACAAATTTAGATTTTCAATGCGTGCCATAAACAAACAGTTCCTTTAAAAAGACTTATTGTATTGTACTACTATAACTTTACTGCGTCATCTTAGAAGTTATTATAGATATTTATCGATACTGCATGCGACAAGATCATTATAAATAGAACTTATTGAGAAGGCGCAATAGCTTCATACATTTAAACAGTACTTTCCTGAAACATTTTAATTCAAGATTCAATTGCAGATCATCGTATTGAACGCAATAAAGGAATGAATTTTTCTATATACTTTATATTCGCCATTAGTGCAATACTCTATGGCCCGCAGAGGTTCGAAAATATGAAAACTTTAGGCATCTTAACCTTCGCTTATTAAGAAAATATGATGCTTTTAGCGCAGAAATTCCAAAGGATGACACAATTGCGCGTGTCATTTTTCGATTGAAAGCAGGTTAAATAGAAAAAGCATTTCAATCTTGGATACTATCACTGATTGAAACCTCAGGACTGATATCATCGCTATTAATAGTAAAACTGCACGTTGTATACATACCACTAAAGATAAGAAAGTACTTTAACAAGTCAATACATAAAGCTGCCAACGCCAAATTGGTACTAAAGCAAATGACCGTTGATAGTAGATAACACAAATGAAATCACTTCAATATCAGGATTACTCATCATGCTCGATATTGAAAACAGCACCATTTCCACTAGATTCGATAGGGTGCAAAAAGAAATAGAAGCTTGGCGGTACAAGCACGAACGTGAAGGACTAAATCAGCAGGCATGGATCGTAAGTATATAAGCTCATTATATTTAAATGCAGAGCAAGCCCTCAATACAACCCGCAGTCACTTGAAGCTTGAAAGCATCAACGGGATAGTAGATGAATCAAATGTATTTAAAAAGTGTGGCTAGACGATGATTACTGTTCAACCTAGCTCGAATCAGTGGGTTAAAATGAGCTAGCAATAGTGTTACTACTTTATCAAAGGGACATTATTCAGATATGTTCAACTTTTAACCACGCTAATTTTTGAAAAATATCTTTCATTTGAATTATTTGTATTATAATATTTTTATTAAATAAAACTTACCGAAGTCACTTTCGGGCTTAAATGGAATCAAAGATGATCGAATTAAGTACACTAGACTGGTTAGTGCTAGCAGGATTTTTTGTCTTGTTATTAGCTATTGTAGTCGTCTCAATGAGACAAAAAGAAGAAGATACTACAGATTATTTTTTAGCTGGGCGTAATGCTAGTTGGTTAGTTATTGGTGCGTCAATATTTGCCTCGAATATTGGCTCAGAACACCTCGTTGGTTTATCAGGTGCTGGCGCGCAATCGGGAATGGCATTAGCCCACTGGGAAATGCAATCGTGGATTATTTTATTGCTTGGTTGGGTGTTTGTGCCTTTTTACTGGAGCAGTAAAGTATATACCATGCCGGAGTTTTTAGAGCGTCGCTATAATTCAAAATCACGTACTTTTTTATCGGTTATTTCCTTGATCAGTTATGTACTGACTAAAGTCGCGGTGACTGTTTATGCTGGCGGTATTGCTTTTAAGACTATTTTAGGAATTGAAAGCATTTGGGGCATTGATTTCTTCTGGATCTCAGCCATTGCTTTAGTGGTGATCACCGGTATCTATACTGTACTAGGGGGTATGAAAGCAATCATGTGGACCTCCGTTTTACAAACGCCAGTGCTTATTATTGGTTCTGTGGTGATCTTAGTTATCGGCCTTGATAAAGTCGGCGGTTGGTCTGAAGTTGAACGCATAAACGATATGAATATGCATTTAATTCGCAGTACCTCAGATACAGAGTTTCCATGGCCTGGAATCGTATTTGGTTCATTTATCATTGGTTTTTGGTACTGGTGTACAGACCAATATATCGTACAAAGGGTACTGTCGGCGAAAGGCATTAAAGAAGCTCGTCGTGGTACTATGTTTGCAGGTTACTTAAAGCTATTACCTATTTTTATTTTTTAGTACCGGGCATGATTGCCTATGCACTAAAAGTTAAAGGCGTTATTAGCTATGACAGTGCCGATCAAGCGTTTCCTACATTGGTTGCCGAGTTACTCCCCTCAGGCGTTAAAGGCATTGTGATCGGTGGTTTAGTGGCCGCATTAATGAGCTCGTTAGCTTCGTTATTTAACTCATCAGCGACATTATTTACTATTGATTTCTATAAAAAATTCAAACCCGAATCGAGCGAAAAACATCTGTTAAAAGTTGGGCGCTTAGCAACCGTTGCAATTGTTATTTTAGGCTTATTGTGGATCCCCATTATGAGCTTAATTGCTGATGTACTTTATGAGTACTTACAAAGCGTTCAATCGTTAATAGCCCCAGGTATTGCCGCCGTGTTCTTGCTAGGTATATGCAGTAAACGTTTTACTCCTGATGCTGGTTTTATCGGTTTAGTGTCTGGGTTTGTGTTAGGTATGATCAGATTAGTACTATTGCCTTTCAAAGATGCTATCAGCGGTACACCGCTTGCGTGGATCATCGACATGAACTGGCTTTACTACTGTATTTTACTGTTTGTAGTGGTGGTAGTGATCATGATTGTGGTGAGTTTTTTCACTAAACCCGCCAGTGAAGAGCAGCTTAAAGGCTTAACCTTCTCAAGTATCGGCAAAGATACTTTAAAAGAAGTGGCTGCAGGATTAGATAAGTGGGATTACATTCATACTGCGGGAATCATCGGTATTACTGCGTTTATTTACTATCGTTTCTGGTAACATGTATGCTGAATTTCTCTTCTAGTAATTAGGGCACATCGGTGCCCTTTTTATTGCTTGTTAGTCTCCTTTCTCGTTAGACAAAAGAGGAAATCCTTGGTCATCCCATTTTATTATACGTGCACGAGCATGGCGGTTTGGATCTGTTAAAGGTGTACCCTGTAGCTCTTTGTAATCACGGCTGTGGTAAATTAGTAAATCGGTAACACCGTCCTCTGCTTTTACAAAGCTATTGTGACCAGGGCCAAAGCGCCATACTTTTTCGTTACTAGCAAAAATTGGCTGCTGCTTCTTATGCCAGCTTGCTGGGTCGAGTAAATCAGCAGCATCATCGGCCCATAACAAGCCCATTGCATAACGATCATCGGTGGCACTGGCAGAATAAGTTAACATTACTTTATTGTCATGCTTAATGACTGCGGCTCCTTCATTAACCTTATAGCCTTGTATTTCCCAATCAAGTGTCGGCTCTGAAATAGTAACTATTGGCTCTTTTATTGATGTTGGTGAGTCCATTTGTGCAATCCACAATGCAGAGTTGTACGTTGCGAGTTGATTTTGCTGCGCCCAAACTAAATAGCGTTTACCGTTGTGGCTAAATGTTGTGGCGTCCAGTGAAAAGCTATCAAGGTGTGTTTTCAACTGCCCCATTTCTTGCCACTGGCCGTTTAATGGGTTTTCATCCTCATTTTTTAGTACATACATGCGGATACTGAATGGCTTTTCTACATCACCTGCGGCAAAATGAATATACCAACTGCCATCAACATTATGTAACTCTGGTGCCCAGATATTGGTGCTCATCGGACCTTTTTCATTTTTATGCCAAATCACTTTTGGCTCTGCTAGTTTCAAGTCATTAATTCGGCACGCTTGGCGTAGCTCTATTTCATCAAACTTAGGGGATGTACCAATAAAGGTATAGCAACCGGTTTTGTCATCACGTACTAACCAAGGATCAGCTCGTTGTAAAACAATCGGGTTATCAATTGGCATTAATGTTGGGCTATTATTTGCTTCTGCAACACTGTAAAAACATGACATACTAAGTACGCTTGCAATTGCAGGGGCAATCAGATTCTTGGCCATGGTATTTCCTATTTTTATAATTTAATTTACATTGTTAATATTGTATTACATATATTATAGTAGCTGATATGTATAATGATTAAAATAAAAAGGTAAGTAACTATGAAACCCGTAAAAAAGCTATCTCAAGCCTGTAAATGGCTCGGCGCAAGCACATTACTTTGTTTAGCCACCAGTTCCTTCGCTAAGCAAGTTGAAGTGCACGACCCGGTTATGACTAAAGAAGGCGATACGTATTATGTTTTTAGCACCGGAATGGGGATTACTTATTACGAATCAAAAGACATGAAAAATTGGCAGCTTACTGGCCGCGTATTTAAAGATGAACCAAGCTGGGCAAAGCGTATTTCGAATGACTTTGACGGTCATCTTTGGGCACCTGATATCTATCAAAAAAATGGGTTGTTTTACCTGTATTATTCAGTTTCTGCGTTCGGTAAAAATACGTCTGCCATTGGTGTCACCGTAAACAAGACCCTCAACCCTGCTGCACCAGATTACAAATGGATTGATCATGGCATTGTTATACAATCTGTGCCTGAGCGTGATAACTGGAATGCGATAGATCCTGCGATTGTTGAGGATGATAACGGCACACCATGGATGAGCTTTGGTTCGTTTTGGGGCGGTCTTAAATTAGTGAAACTTGATGATGTTATGGTACGACTTGCGCAGCCGCAAGAATGGCATAGCATTTCAGCTCGTCCAAATACCGAACATGGCCCCGTTGAAGCGCCTTATATCTTCAAAAAGAATGGCTATTACTACTTGTTTGTGTCGTTTGATATATGCTGCCAAGGCTTAGACAGTACTTATAATGTCCGTGTAGGGCGCAGTAAGAATGTTGAAGGACCTTACCTTGATAAAGAAGGTCGTGACTTAAATAATGGCGGTGGTTCACTGGTGATCGAAGGTAATGAAGACTGGGCAGCACTTGGCCACAATGCCGCCTACACCTTTGATGCTAAAGACTATTTAGTGCTTCATGCCTACGAAAGCGCTGATAACGGCTTACAAAAGTTACGTATTTTACCAATGACATGGGACGATAACTGGCCTGTGGTCGATAGCACAGAGCTGAATAAGCGTAAAACCAAACTTATTGAAAAGTAATATTAAGTAACGTAAAAAA
>NZ_BADY01000009.1:0-34286 GCF_000241185.1 Pseudoalteromonas sp. BSi20495 | reverse complement strand
ACACTCTAGTTATTGAGTCAACCTATGGCGACAAAAACCATCAAGGCCGCAAAGAACGCACACAAACTTTAAAATTGGTCATAGAGCGCGCAGTTGCCGACAACGGCATCGTGCTTGTGCCAGCGTTTAGTATTGGCCGCACACAAGAGTTGCTTTACGAACTTGAGCAACTAATTTATAAGGCACCTAAAAATTCTAAGTGGCGAGACATTCACGTAATACTCGACTCCCCCATGGCTGCTAATTTTACCGATCAATATATTAAGTTTAAACATTTATGGGATGCAGAAGCTAAGCGCAAAATAGCCAAAGGTCGCCACCCGCTCGATTTTAAAAACCTTACAACAATTGATACGCATCACGAGCACAAAGCTATTATTAATTACTTAACCTCGCACCAAACCCCCGCTATTATTTTAGCCGCCAGCGGCATGTGTAGCGGCGGGCGAATAGTTAATTATCTTGAGCAGTTTTTGGGAGATAAAACAACAGATGTATTGTTTGTAGGTTACCAAGGCAGAGGGACATTAGGGCGCAATATACAAAAATACGGCCCAAGTAGTGGCTATGTGGTTATTAACAACACACGTATTACCATAAACGCAAAAGTACACACCATAAGCGGTTACAGCGCACATGCGGATCAAAGTGGATTAATTAAATTTGTAACCGGCATGCATAAAAAGCCAAGTTGCATAAAAATAGTGCACGGCGACGATGAAGCAAAAAATGTATTGGCTAAAAAATATAGGAGCTTGTTGGGGAATGATGTAAAAGTTGAAATTGGAAAAGGATAGGTTAAGGTTCGAACCCATAGCTCGTTACCCGAAATCCGCAGCAGTAAATTTTAACACCGTACTTGGCTTAAACCTTTAACCTACTCTTTCGTATACTCATTAAACTCTTCCCCTGGTACCCCCCCTAAGCTTTAGTGGCACATGCTGTATTCTACAATCCCTCTTAAATAACCGAGTTTATCGCAACATTCGTGTGAGCGGCCACTTATATGCAGCGCTTCTACCGTATCAATAGCAAATAATGCATCAACAGAACCCGCTAGCCATATTTCACAAACAGCGCCAACGTGTTTTTTAGCCCGTAATAGACAAATATTTTTGCTTAATACCTAGCGGCCAACAAACGCTAGGTTTGAAGAAACAAACTCAGCGGCTAGCTTTTTAACCATTTTTTAAATGCTGTACTTTCACCAGTAGCAAGCTCTACACCCTTAATATCAGCAATGCCGTACTTACATCTCAGGCTCTAAAATAATTTGGCTAGCATGGGCTTGCTCAAAACAGTAATATCCGCTAAGCTTTAAGTTTTTTTACCTCATAAGCATCCAATATTACAGCGGGTAACACCACAACAAAATCACTATCACCAACTATTGGCTTGGGACATAAAATGACGTGCCCTAACCTTTAACTTGGTGCACATACATAATAGTCAGTTCTGTGAGGAAAATAGAGCGCATCTCTTCTAGCAAAGTACGTTTTACGCGTTTTTCTGACGTGGTTTCTAGCTCAAAACTGGTATCAAAATGGTCTTCAATGGCATTTTTAGAGCTATGTGTCACTAGCACAATCTCTTTAATAACCACCGCTGATTCATTTACAATGTATTGAATCAGCGGTTTATCAACCAAGGAGAGCGTTTCTTTAGGGATTGTCTAGCCATAGTAAACATACGAGTGCCTAAGCCGGTAACAGGAATTACAGCTTTCATTTTAGACCTTTAATAATTAACACAATAGTTAATAACCTAAGTGTTCACATTAGGGATTATTACTCCTTAGTAATGAATAAATTTTTGCAATTACAGCTTTGGGTAATAATCTTAATGGCATTCTAATCAACATATTTTTTATAACAGTGCCTAAAGGAAGTAATTTATTTTTATAGCAGTATTTGTAAAAATTGAACTCTCGTTTAAAATACAAATAACCACTTCGCCTAGACAACTGATTTAATCCAGCTCGCATATGCACTAATGGAGAAGGTATATTATACAATACTGCACCGCTTTTAATAAGGCTTAACCATAAATAATAATCTTCAAAGTACAGTATATTTTGATAACCACCACTTTCTACTATCGTTGTTTTTTTAAACATAACGGATGGGTGGTTCATAGGATTTTTTGTCCTCGCAAACTTTATTATGTCAGCATGGCTTTCTGGTACTTGCCTTATAGACAATATCGAACTCGGATCACTGTCAAATTCACTAATCCATGAACCACAAACATCTATTTTTTGTGATTCAAAAGCAGCTAATTGTTTTTCAAAGCGCACTGGGAGTGCGATATCATCAGTATCCATTCTTGCTACTAATTCATAGCTACAATGCTGCAAACCTTTATTAAGCGCTTCCCCCAACCCAACGTTACTGGCTATAACAACATCAATTATATTTAACTTACTTTTCCAGTTATCAATTACACTATATAAATCTGCTGTTAAAGGTCCATCTTGTACAAGCACGACCTCTGTTGCTTGAACCGTTTGGCTATAAACACTATTCAGCGCATCACTTAATAAAAACTTATTTTCTTTCTGGTAAACCGACATTAAAACAGAAAACTTCATTAAAAACACCTAATTAAAACTGACGAAATCAGTGCAACTCGATTATATACAAACTTAGTAGAGCACAATCTATTTAATTAAAATTTGGATAAATTTGTTACAACCATCTTAACAAGCTCTTTTGCACGGCTATAATGTTTTGCTTCAACATAACAACGGAGCTCGGGTGCATTACCAGACTGGCGTAAGTGAACTATTTCGCCATTGTTTAGAGTTATGCGTAAACCATCGGTTTGATCTAGTTTGATAGCTTTTAAGTGAGATAAACCCAATTTTGATAATAAAGCTGAAGGGTCATTTATACCTAAACTTAAAACACTTATACTTCTGGCATTTGAAACCCTCTGGATTCGATCGCTTTCAGTATATCTTGAAGGTAAATTTTCCAATAAAGAGGAGATAGTAATTTTATCTACAACGGAAAGTACAGCTAAAATTGGTAATATAGCATCCCGAGTTGGTAAAGCAGTTAATAAGACACCATTAACTTCAATATCTGAAGCAAGCATGAACCCTCCATTCGCTTCGAAACCAGCAATTAATCCATAGCTTTTTTTTAAATTATCAAACTCAGCAATTACATATGGAGAACCTATCTGGCATCGTATAACTTTTTTAAATATTTCAGAGGTTTCAATTACAGAGTTACAGTTAATAGGAGCAACAACAGCTTCGATGCCCAAGATTTTAGAAGCAAGCAAACATAGAAGATCCCCTCTCAAATACACTCCTTTTTCATCAGTTAAAAGAGGCCTATCGCCATCACCATCTGTAGAAAACAGCGCATCTAATTTATATTGTGCTGTCCAATCAATAGCTTTTTGGGCATCAGTTTCACTAACGGCTTCCGTATCAATAGGAACAAAGGTATCACTACGGTCGATCAACACCACTTCAGCACCTAATTGCTTAAATAATACAGGGTAAATATCACGCCCGGCGCTTGAATGTAGGTAAATACCAATCCGTTTACCATGCAAAAATGGGGAATCAAATAAATTAAGGTAGCGTGCCACATACGCATCTGCAGCATCATTAGATACAGATAGTTTTATTAACATATCTAACGGCTCAAATACAAATTGACCATTAATAATCGACGACTCATCAGGTTTGTTAATTTCACCATCTGGACGATAAAATTTAAGCCCATTACGGTCAAACGGTATATGACTACCTGTTACCATAATCGATGGAATATTTAACGCCATAGCTCTGCATGCTAACGCAGGTGTAGGTATAACACCATAGTAAATAACCGATAAACCTAATTGCTCTGCAGCACTGGCGCAGGCTTGGGCCATTGAATAACTGCTGGGGCGATTATCAATGGCAATCGCCACTGTTTTGAAAGAAAATGTTAATCTCATGGTTTCAATAAACGACACAGTAAAAGCTGCACACACGTTGGCGCTAAAATCCTCTACCAATCCCCTCGCACCGCTAGTACCGAAAGTAATATTACTTTTACTAATCACATTATGGCTTACTAACATTAGTTTTTCTCCGAAGGCGCAACTCGGCCATAACGGTCTTCAAAACGAACAATGTCATCTTCGCCTAAATACGAGCCAGACTGAACCTCAATGAGTTCAAGATTCACTTTGCCTGGGTTTTCAAGTGCATGTACCGAAGTTATAGGGATGTATACGGACTCATTTTCCGTCAAGTATTGCTCTTTTCCGTCTAGGTGAACTTTTGCAGTACCCGAAACCACAATCCAATGCTCTGCGCGATGATGATGCATTTGAACCGACAGCTTAGCTCCTGGTTTAACTGTTATACGCTTGACTTGAAAGCGATCACCGCTATCAACAGAATCATATTTACCCCAAGGGCGATAGACTTCTCTATGAAAAGTAGCTTCGCTTCGGTGTTCATTTTTTAACTCCTGTACTATTACTTTTACTTTTTGTGATTCATTTTTATGTGCAACTAATACAGCGTCTTTAGTATTTATAATCACTAGATCTTCAACACCGACTGCTGCTATTAATTTGTCATAGCTATGAACTAATGTATTTTTTGTATTTACAGCTTTTACATCACCATTGAATGCATTGCCACTTTCATCTTGTTTAGATACCTCCCACAAAGCAGCAAAACCACCTACATCGCTCCACCCTACATCCATAGGGACTACAACTGCATCTTTGGTATGTTCCATTACTGCATAATCTATAGACTCATCTGGACATGCTTCAAACGCCGTTTTATCAACACGAATAAAATCCAAATCATTATTTTGATTTTGCATTGCTGCTTCACATGCTTGATAAATATCAGGGCGAAATGCTTTGAGCTCACTTAAATATCGGCTTGCTTTAAATAAAAACATGCCACTATTCCAGTAATAATCTCCACTATTAATATATTGCTCTGCTGTTGCACTATCTGGCTTCTCTACAAAGCTGTCTACGACAAAACCTGCTTGATACTGCTCACCACGTTTTATATATCCATACCCTGTTTCTGGTTTATTACCCACAATACCAAAAGTAACCAGTTTACCTTGTTTAGCAAGCTCAGCGGCAGCGGTTACACTTTTTTGAAAAGCAGGCGTATCTTCAATAACATGGTCGGCAGCTAAGACTAACAATAATGGATCAGCCCCCTGAACAATTGCTTTAAAGGCAGTTAGGGCAATTGCAGGTGCAGTATTACGTCCTACTGGCTCTAAAAATATGCCACTATGCTCAACACCCAATTGGCGAACCTGTTCTGCAGCTATAAAGCGATGCTCTTCATTACAAATTAACATAGCTGGTTTATGGTCTAAACCATCTAAGCGACTTAGTGTGTTTTGTAACATTGTGTGCTCGCCGTTAAGCTTTAAAAATTGTTTTGGATAGTTGCCACGTGAAAGTGGCCACAAACGTGTACCTGAACCACCGGCCAGAATTACTGGTAAAATCATTATTAAATTCCTTTTGTTGTTATTGCATCAAAGTACCATTTAGTATGAATATGTACTTGTGGATTATATTTTAAATCAGCCATATCAAACCATTTATAACTACCATGCTGCTCATTTATAGGTAAATGACTTAACTGTTCTGCTGATACTCTTACAATATAGGCAATAGCAACATAATGTGTTTTTATATGCTCGCCAAATACACTATCGTTATAAAAGTGGTCATATGGGCCAAGTAATTCAGCACTTTCAATTGCTAGTTCACTACCCAACTCTTCAAGAGTGAGTCTTTTAAATGCATGCTCTAAAGGTTCGTTCTTAAGAATCCGACCACCGGGTACAAACCAATAACCTTGTGCAGGGCGATTTAATCGCTCCCCTAACAAAGCTTGTCCTTGTTCGTTAATGGCAACTAAATCCATAGATACAAGGGGCGTGCTATCAATCACTGTAGTAAATGTTGCATTATCTAAAAACATATTATTTTCTAAAACTATGTTGATTGTTTAAAAACCATTCATAAGTGACTTTTAAACCATCTTCTAAATTAATAGAGTACTCCCAGCCTAGTGACTTAAGACGAGAAACGTCCATTAATTTACGTGGTGCCCCATCAGGTTTTGAACTATCAAATACAATCCCCCCTTCAAAGCCGGTAACTTTCGCAACAGTTTCAACTAATTCACGAATAGTACAGTCAATACCTGTACCAATGTTAATATGGCTAAGCATATCTTGAGTATTATTTTTATAAACATCACAATTTAAATTCATAACATGAATTGATGCAGAGGCCATATCATCCACATGTAAAAACTCACGCATCGGCTTACCTGAACCCCAAGCAACAACTTGAGCATCGCCTGCAAGTTTAGCTTCATGAAAGCGGCGTAACAATGCGGGTATTACGTGTGAATTTTTAGGGTGGAAATTATCATTTTCACCATATAAATTTGTTGGCATGACTGAGCGATAGTTACGACCATATTGGCGATTGTAAGATTCGCACATCTTAATACCTGCAATTTTTGCAATGGCATAAGGCTCATTCGTTGGCTCTAATGTGGCTGTAAGTAGCGCATCTTCTCGCATTGGCTGCTCAGCAAGTTTAGGGTATATACATGATGAACCTAAAAATAAGAGATCATTAACACCTGCTACATGTGCACTATGAATTATATTGTTTTGTATAGTAAGGTTTTCGTAAATAAACTCGGCAGGATAAGTATTATTAGCAACAATACCTCCTACTTTAGCGGCAGCTAAATAAACCTGGTCAATCTTATTATCATAAAAGAATGCTTGTACGTCAGCTTGGCTAAGTAAGTTAAGCTCAGCTCTTGAACGTATAACAACTTCTATATTACTTTCTGATTGAAGTTGCCTAACAATCGCACTGCCAACCATACCATTGTGGCCAGCAACAAATATACGCTTTTTATTCATGTTTGTTACCAATAATAAAACCCAGCAAGTGCTGGGTTACAATACTTTAATTAAACTGTAATTACTCTACAGAAACGTTTATATCATAGCCATGTGACTTTAAAATTGCGTGCTGTTTTGCTTTACCTAAATCGTTTTGTACCATTTCAGCACACATTTTCTCAACGGTAATTTCAGGCACCCAGCCTAATTTTACTTTCGCTTTTGAAGGATCGCCAAGTAAGGTTTCAACTTCTGCAGGACGGAAATAACGCGGATCAACTTTAACAATTACATCACCTACGTTTAGCGCATGGGCATTGTCGCCTTCAATCGCGACCACTGTTGCAATTTCGTTTACGCCTTCACCGCTAAATTCCAGTGTTATACCTAACTCTTTAGCTGAGAGGCGAACAAAATCACGTACCGAAATTTGTTTACCTGTTGCAATTACAAAGTCTTCAGCTACATCTTGTTGCAGCATCATCCACTGCATACGCACGTAATCTTTGGCATGGCCCCAGTCACGAAGTGCGTCCATGTTACCTAGATACAAACACTTTTCTAAACCTTGTGAAATATTGGCCAGTGCACGGGTAATTTTACGCGTAACAAAAGTTTCACCACGGCGTGGAGATTCATGGTTAAACAAAATACCATTACACGCATAAATACCATACGATTCACGGTAGTTCACTACTATCCAGTAGGCATACATTTTTGCAACTGCATACGGTGAACGTGGATGAAACGGTGTAGTTTCTTTTTGTGGAATTTCTTGTACTTCGCCATACAGCTCAGAAGTAGAGGCTTGATAAAACTTCGTTTTTTTCTCGAGGCCTAAAAAGCGAATTGCCTCTAATAAACGTAAAGTACCAATCGCATCTACATCGGCGGTGTATTCTGGCGCTTCAAACGATACTGCTACATGGCTTTGTGCGCCTAAGTTATACACTTCATCTGGCTGCACTTCTTTTAAAATACGAGTTAAGTTCGACGTATCCGTTAAATCGCCATAATGTAAAAAGAACTGTGGGTTCGCTTCGTGGCGATCTTGATAAATATGGTCAACGCGCTCGGTATTAAAACTAGATGCACGGCGTTTTATACCATGTACTTCGTAACCCTTTTCCAATAGCAACTCAGCTAGGTATGAGCCATCTTGGCCAGTGATACCTGTTATTAAAGCTTTTTTCAATTAAATCTCCAATTTTTAAATTTAAGGAACAAGCTAAAAATGCTTGCTAAAACAAATGGTGGACACATATAAATTAGGAAAGAGTAAAGATTATACGGAAAAGAGCAATTATTAAAATAATTCAAGTTCCATATTAACCGTTTATTCGATTTTTTATTTTTTGAAACTAAAAATAAATATTTTAAAAACATCAATGAAAAAGCTCCTCTAACTTCTTCAGGAGATGATTTATTAATCTGCTTAAAAAGTCTAATTAGTAAAATTGGTTTTTGTTCTAGCTTTTTGAAACTAACTTGAGATAAAGAGTTATTAACAGCCCTATAATAACAAAGCTTAGAGGTACAAACTATTGAGTTATAATTTGCTGACAACCGAGCCCAAAACTCAGCATCTTCTGAATAACGCGAACCTTCATCAAAGAAACCTACCTCATCAAAAACATCCTTTCTTACACAAACACTTGACGCTGTGAACAAAAGCAAGCCTTCACATAAAGTCCTGTGGTACTCATAAGCAGTTTTACACTTTATATTTGAATTTATTGTTTTGCTAGAGTGGTCATAGTCAATTTTGTCTACAACACGCTTCACACCAAAAACATAAACGGACTCTTTTGGATATAATTGCAATGAAAGGTGTAGAGCTGAAAAAAAATTTAAGTCAACAAAATCATCGGCATCAATAAAATAAACAAAGTCAAATGTAGTATGCTTTACTCCAAAATTTCTGGCGTAGGACGGCCCTTTATTCTCATTTAATTGCAACAGTTTAACATTACGTTCTGAACTAAGAACCTGCCCAACCGAGCCATCTGTTGAGAAGTCATCAACGATTACAACTTCAATTTCAACACCAGCGTTAGTAGCTGAAAGGTATAGACTTTCGATACAAAAATTTACATACTTTTGCTTATTAAATAAAGGAATAACAACAGATATCATACTACGACCTAACTAATCTCAAAAAGTATAAAGAAATATTAAATAGCTTAGACAAAACAATATGTTTAGGACTATGCCAAATAGCACGAATAATTTCGTAATAAACTTCCTTATTATTAATATCAGATATACCGCCGGATTTATAAAAGCAAATACATAATTTAGTATAATGAATCATATTAGGATTACACATAAAAACCTCCCAAAGTAGTTTGAAATCAGCAGATAGCTTCAATGATTCATCAAAAGTCACTAACTCTCTACGAACTAAATAGCTTTGATGACATAGGTTTCTAATTATAAACTTTGAAAGTGGCTTTTGATAAATAACTTTAGAAGTCGCCAGTTCAAAACCATTAAAAATAGATAGAGATGCCAATATATTCACTTCATCTGTAAGCAATGGAATCAAATTACTAACAACCGTATTACTGACTAACAAATCACCTACATTAATGAATAGCACAAAGTCCCCATGAGAGTTTCTAATAGAATTATTCATCCCCTCATATATAGAGCTATCTTTGTTGCTATAAACCTTGAGGAAACTATATTCACTTTCATACTTACTAGCTAGTGATAGTGCTGCACTCTCAGTAGAACCACCATCTTGAATAACATATTCGAAATTTGTTGAGCACTGCTTGACAACAGATAAGATGGTTTTTTCTAACTGAGTCAAATCAGGGTTAAACATTACTGTTACAACTGTTATTTTAGGCATAGAAGCTCACTAAATAGAATTATATAAACTTTTTTTATTCACAAATACATTTGATATGAATAACAGAATTACTAAATAGGGGATTAAACGATGTCTCATCCCCCCTTGAATAAAATACTCAACACAGGACTGTAAAAGTATCACACATAAGAAAATCAAAACGACCCTGTTAATACTTTTCCTAAAACAAATTACGAAAAATAATAATAAAAACATAGAGACACTGAAAATAGTTTCCAGCCACATAAAAAAAGTTCCAGACATAACTTTAATAGATATAGGGTCAAATATGTACTGAATAAGAGAGTAAATATAAAACTTATAAAATTCTAAGTAATTATGTCCGTCGAAGGATTCAAACAATGTACTTCTCGGAATTCCTAAGCCAGAAAAGAACTCAAACTTATTGATTCTATGTTGGATGAAGAAATCGTAACAATAAGGAGAAAATAAAAACAAAAGATAAGCCAATAAAAAACAAGAAATCAGTACATCTGGTTTGCTTCGATTTAAAAATTTACTTTTAAACAAAAAATATAACAAAAAAAAAGGTACGTATACCACAGAATCAAACCTAACACTTATTAAGCAAACAAAAAAAATAACAGCCCAGAAAAAACGATAACCACTTAAAAAGTAAACGAAGAAACTAAAAAAGAATAGCTCATAAGACTCCCTCAATATATTATTGTAATGAATGAAATATGAAGGATAAAAACTGATAAAAGCAATAAAAGCAACAAAAGAGCCATATCTAACCTTGCCCATAGATAACAGTTTTGAAAATCCAATGAAGAAAAAAACAATCGATAAGGACACCAATAACTTTTGATATACTAAATATAAGAAGTCATTACCTTGAACAATGAATGAAATAGGAAATGAATAAAAAAGAAAACCAAGCAAGTCTAAATTACCACCGTGTGATGCATTTAATCCCCTAGTTTGAATAATTTCAGTAAACATCAAATTATCTGGTACATGAGGGAGATATAAACGAAATAAAATACCAGAAAGCACCTGAAAAAATAAAAAAATAAAAAGCAGAAAACTTACTTTTGACCTGTCAAAAATAAATTCAGAAACCAGATTCCTAACAGATATTTTAAAAACAAAAACACCAAAAAAAACTAAAAATAAAATAGAAAAAAACAACATATTTTAACTCATATGTTCAAAAATGCTTTAAATATAATAATTAGAAAAAACATTTATTGTTTAAAAGGTGAAGAAATTCATCTGCATTCCTCTCACCTATTACGATAGCAGGATTGCCAGCAACAATAGAAAAATCAGGAATACTCCCTCGTACAACTGAACCAGCAGCAACCACAACCCCGTTACCAATAACTGTACCAGGTAATACTGTGACATTCGCGCCAAACCAAACAAAATCTGCTATGACAACTGGCTTAATTAAAGTTAATTCATCATAAGGAATCTTAGTGCTATCTTTCCAATTATGTGACGTTGAAAAAATAGTTAAACCGCGACCTGTATGAAAGTATCGACCTATTGAAACACCACCACTGCATTCAATAAAAGTATTGCTTTTGATATGACTACACCGACCCATTTCAAACTTGCTTGCATCACCGGAAATTTGGAAACCTCCTGGCCCTTGATTAACAAAATTAAAGTTCTCGCCATATATATATTTATAGCGATACTCTTGAAGGTATTCAAACAGCCGTTTGACCCTTTCTAAAAACAAATCAGCTTTTAAAAGAAAAAGGCTTTGCAAAATTATTTTTTTTAACATGGAATGTAAAGGTCATTATTAATAAAGTAATAAAATATACTGCCATAGACAGTGCGTAGACATAAGAAACTTGTTTCAAACTTTGACTCAAATCGATAAAAAAGTGAAGCAGTACAATACTAACTAAAGCACCTAGACATAACGAATAAAGCCTCCAAGAGGTCTTGCCAATGTGATTTGCATACAAAGCAGGCACGGAGGCAGTAGACTGAAAAAAGACGCCTATAAATAAAATCATAGTTATAGACACAAATCCTTCATATTCAGCAGAAACTAACTTTTCACCTAAGACGTAAATAAAAAATGCACCTATAGATGTTGTAAACAATAAAATCAGTATAATACTTCCGAATAACTTTATCGAATACATCTTATCAATGTCAGAATAAATTATTTTCAAAAAAGAATTGTTTACCGCGGCATTAATTTGTAATTGAAACGCAGAAATCTGTAATGAAACGGTAAGGATACCTACCAAAACGAGAGAACCATTATCTGAAACAAAAACTTTACCATACTCATTAATTACCCACGCTGGAAATAAAGAGAGAAGCAAAGGAAATGAAAACTTAAATATAAGTTTCATTTCAGAAAAATCAAAGTTAGAAGACTTTATTGACTGGACATGCTTCATACATAAAATTAGAACTAAAAACTCAGCTAAGGCCATAGCAAACAATCTTGAGTAAGAGTCGTTATTTATATATTTTAGAAAAACAACACTAAAGAACAGAGTTAGTACTGAAAGCCCTATATTAGACACACCGAAAACACTAACTTTTTCATCATAAATCAACTCTGATTGTTGTGCCACCCTAATCGCTCTAACCCAACAGAAAAGTGGTAATAGTAATAATAACCAGCTAACGGACTTATCAATTATGAAAAAAAATGTGACCCCAAAGAAAAACAAAAACAATACAAACGACAAAACATAAATACTTTTTTTAATATCAGGAAAATGTTTGCTTTTTGATTTTGCTACTGGTAGGTAGCTCTCAGCACACAATGAAATCAATGGTATTAATATTACACTAACCCCCATCATAAGACCGAACTTTCCAAGCTCGGCAGGTGGCATCAAATGAGTTATGATTGGAATCGAAATAAATCCAACTATTAGCTGAATGAAGCTGACAGCTAAGTATTTAATTACTGTTATGTACTTTAGCAATTTATCACACCAAGTCTATTTAATAACTTAAGCATCAATGCCAATTTCAATGAGTGATTCTTTTACCGCTAAAAGCAGCTCATTATACTCTAACCCACCCCACTTAGAAAGAGTAAATTGAATACACCACCCCGAACGATACAAATTAATTAAAGCCGAAGAAAAAAAGCTGACCACTAGCTTTGGTTTCATTGTATCTACAAGTATTTCGACAGGAGAGTCCGATTCGATATATGTAAAAGATGGAAACAAGCCTCTGACTTTAGCCTCGATCTCAGTGCCAATCTCTCTTGGGTGAAACTTAAAATAAACTTGTTCATAATTAGACAAAATATCGTTATCTACGGTAGTTAAATGTAACAAATACTCCTCGACTGTCATGTAAAAGTTGTATACATCCTGCGATAGAAATAACACCGCTAAGCCATGAGAATCGTTAGGTATTAAATCGTTCTTTCTATTGTATGAAGAAAATAATTTCCACTTTTCGACAATCGGTTTAAACTTTCTTTGACAACTAACATCTGAGTAATAAATTACTTTACTGTATGTATGGTCAGGTAGGATGGGAAATATCTCCCGTCCTGAAACATAACACTTCGTAAATATTCCGCTGTAAAACAATTGCGCCAAAAAAGTTTTTGGGTGGCAAACCGCTAAATAGTTAAGATTGTTATTACAAGCCACTTTGTTTAAAGCATATGAAGCGAGACCATTCTCTTCAATGAGGTTTACTTTAGCTTTTACATTAACAAACTGATTCACAACGAAGTGATTTAACAACTCGTATTCTGTGTAGATATAAAGTTCATCAAGACTATTTAAACATAAACTTTTTTTAACGTTTGATATGGACTTTAAAAACTTACTGATTCTCAGCCAGCCAAGTCTCTCCGTCAATGGACTATTGAATATATAGTAATCAAACTTGAGTTTCTCAACCTCTTCCAACTCTAAAGTGTGAGGGACGCATATTAAGGTAACATCAACTAACTTAAAGTGCTCCACTCGCTCTAAGACATCCCTAAGATGGAAGTTATTATTAATTAGAAAATATTTCACTTTCCAACCATCCTAGAAGCAACCAATAATTCAGCAAATTTAAAGTCCAATAGTGTATCTATATCAACTGAGTTTTCTGGAGTCATTATAAAAGGATAGTAATGATCCTCTAAAAATATTTTTTTGTATCAATGAGTACATTATGATCCACTAAATATATTGCGCCATTTAATTGGTAAAACTCTTTAAGGTCTTGGGATCGAGCGTTAGTCAGCCCCTTTATGAAGCTCTTAAATTCATTAGGTGTATCTAATGGTGTAGCCCAGAGTGGAGAATGCTCGCACTTAGTCATAGAAACTACGCCTTTAGCTTGTTTTTCAATATATAGGGCAATAGCACTATCAATATCCAGCGTTGTTCGCAACGGGGACGTAGGTTGTAATAAACAAACAACATCAAACTCCTCAAATTGCTTCGCATACTCTACAGCATGTAAAACTACATCAGCAGTTGACGCTGTATCAACTGCGAGCTCAACGGGCCTATTTAAGGGGTAAGTATTTACATATTGAGCACTTATATTAAGTACTGTTGGGCAGTCTGAAGTAGCTATTGTTGCACTGATATATTTTGAGTCTTTTATTGCCTCAAATGTATGTGCTATAAGAGGTAAACCATTTAATAATTTAATATTTTTTTGAGGTAATCGTTTACTACCGGCCCTAGCAGGAACTACAGCTAATACTTTTGGTTTCATTTATAGACCTAATTCGTGGATATCTGTTTGTGCTTTATTAAAGTCATCATGGCGGCCCACATCTAACCAATATTCGTGGATTGGAAACTTTAAAGTTTTGAAGCCTGCTTGCTGTTTTATTTCAAATAATGTTGGCATATCTAATCGCTCATTTTTTGGAAGCGAATTAATTATATGATTAGAAATAATATAAATACCTGCATTCACAAAATAACGGTACGTAGGCTTTTCTACCACTGCTGTAATTTCGTGCCCTTCACCTTCAATAACACCAAAGGGAATTTTAATCTCATAATCACGGACACACATTGTTGCATCACTTGCATGCTTGTCATGAAAATCGAGCACTTTAGAGAAGTCTACGTTTGTTAAAATATCACCATTAATCATAATTAGAGGCTCTTTAGGTAACGTATCTGGTAATAAAGAAAGCGCACCTCCTGTCCCTAAAGGAGTTTCTTCATATATGTACTCAATTTCAATGCCAAATTGGCTACCATCACCAAAGTAGTTAACAATAACTTCAGGTAAATAATGTGTGGAAATATAGAACTTGTAAAAGCCATGACTCTTAAAATTATTAATTAATGTCTCAAGCATTGGTTTATCACCAACTTTGAGCATGGGCTTGGGGCAGTTATCTGTTAATGGCCTTAAACGAGTACCAAAGCCTCCTGCCATAATAAAAACAGGGTTTTCACGTTTTTCAATTACAAGAGTATCGTATAATGTTTTTAGTCCGACGAGCTGCCCCTCATCATTTACTATAGGTAGTGATAATATCTTGCGCGACTGCATTAGAGCTTTTAAATCATGACTACTTAATGAAACGTTAGCGCTGACTGGATTAGTATTCATTATTTCGCTTACTGGTGCAGAAAGCTCTATGCCTTGTAATATCCCCCTGCGAACATCACCATCAGTTACCATGCCAATTAATTTATTGTTATCAACGACCAAAGCGACCCTTAAGGCCTCTTTATCAATAACTCTTAAAGCTTCTTTAATTGAAACTGAAGATTCAATCACTACTTTTTGCCAGTTAACTGTCATCTGTTATACCTAATCCTCTAATTACTGAACGCGCACCATACACAATGGAGTTTGATGGGATTGATTTAGTTATATTAGCCCCGACTCCAACTATAGTGCTGTGACCTATAGTGATATTATTAATGACACTAACACCCGTAGCTACGTGCACATTTTTTTCAATTATAACCTGACCACTTAAAGTAGTACCGGGAGCTAAATGGCAATTTTCACCAATATTACAATCGTGGTCTATAGAAACTGAAGTGTTTATTAAGCTATTTTCACCAATCCGGCTCCCAATATTAACCACACTATTATTCATTATTTGTACACCGCTTTCTAAAATAGAATAATCGGATACTAAAGCTGAATCGGCTATGACTGTTACAAACTCATAACCTAGTTTTCGAAAACGATTATAAACAGTTTCTCTAAATGACTTGTAAGGCATTGAACCAATACCGTTAACTAATAATATATCTTTTGGACTAAAGTTAAGGATGTCGTCATCATTGAAAAAATGTTCTATATTTTCGAAAATTATATGCCCTGCAGTTATCTGTGGAGCAACTACACCAACGATCTTCTTTTTTTGCCTGATAAGAATTTCAGCTAATGCTGCAGCATGGCCTCCGCCACCAATAATTAAAAGAGGTTTATTTTTCATCGAGTAATTGACCAACTAAATAATCTTTAGTAGCTGGAGTACCTAATAGTTTCCAAAAATTAATTGGGGCAATACCATCCCCAGGCCTTTTTACTGAAATAAGCTGCTCAGTCAAAATCTCACCTTGTTTAATTGCTTGTGCTGCAACTAAGCTTTTACGAGCGACTACTTTATTTTTTACTTCAGAAGGGCGTGGGCCCTTAATTCCATCACCTAATATTTTTTCCACGATGCGAATGCCATCAACCATTTCTTTTAATTCGATAGGATCAAGAGATGCTTTGTGATCTGGGCCCGGTAATGCTTTATCAACAGTGAAGTGCTTTTCAATTAAAGTAGCTCCTTTGGCGACAGCCGCAATAGGTACCACTACACCGGCACTATGATCTGAGTACCCTACTTTTAACTTAAATGCATCTTTCATTGTGTCCATAGCATTTAAATTTATATCATTGAATGGAGCTGGGTATTCAGTTGTGCAATGTAAAAGCGTTACTTTGTCTTTTAATAATTGCTTGCCTTGTTCTGAAAAGTAAGCTGTTTGTAAGGCTTCATCTGTTGGGTTACCTTTGGGATTTAAATAACCAAAAGCAATTACCGATAATACTAGCTCGATTTCAGAAAGTGTCGCCATACCTGTTGATACAATTAGATCACAGCCTGTTCTTGCGTGCTCAAGTACCAATGGCGCATTTGTTATCTCACCAGATGGTAACTTTAAACGTGTTATTCCTAAATCATCAACTAAAAACGATAGGCTCTCTGAATCAAATGCTGTAGATAAAAACTCAATGCCTAAATCATTACAATATTTAACTAACTTATGATGTGTTTCGTAGCTTAATTCTAATCGCTTTAGCATTGAGTACTGAGACTCTTTTTGGCCACTATTCGTGATCTGATACTCAGCCTGTTGTGCATCTTCAGTAACCAAATTTTTAGCTTTAAATGTCTGAAATTTAACTATATCAGCTCCAGCTTGATGCGCTGCATCAACAAGAGAAAATGCTAAATCGTCACTGCCATTATGATTAACACCCGCTTCAGCAATAATTAATGTCATAGGATTTCTCATTTTAAGTCGTAAAAGGATTTGCTCGGCTCAAATTCTAAAGATTTAAGCATTTGAATTGCTTGAGCGCTTGCATTACCAGCGCCATATGGATTTGTGATTATTTCGCCAGGAGTTTTATAGCTTCCTGTAATAGCCGATTTTATCGCTGCTGAAATAGATTCTGCTGTGGCAGTGCAGTTAAGGACACTTTTGGCCGCTAAACGACCTTTTTGTCTTATACCTATATTAACTGTAGGCACATTGAACGCAGGAACTTCAATAATACCGCTTGATGAGTTGCCTATAACAGCCGCAGCATTTTTTACAGTGCTGAGGTAGCGCTTTTGTCCCAATGAAGGTATTGCACAAACTCTAGTTGGATATTGTTTAGCGTAGTCTTCAAGTATTGGAATTATACGACGACCACCATCATCGGCATTAGGATATGTTAGGATAACTTGATGATCTTTGAAATTATCTAATGATTCAAGTAATGCAACAAAGCTTTGCTCAGGAGGCTCTGCACCTAAAGTTACGGGGTGATAGGTAACAAGAAAGTAAGGCTGCTTCAAATTAAAGTTTAATGAGTTGCCAATTTCATTGACACTCATAAAGTCACTTCGTGCTAAATGATCAAGACCAATTGCACCAATATTTTTAACACGCTCAGGTATTTCACCTAGCTGTATAACACGTTGGCGATACTCCTCAGTAGACGTTCCATGTAAATAGCTAAGCTTGGTAATAGCATGGCGAATCGCATCATCATATGCGCCTTCAGTTATTTCTCCACCGTGCAGGTGTAAAATAGGTATACGTAATATCATTGCAGTTTGAGCAGCGGCGAGAGCTTCGAAGCGATCACCTAAAATAACAAGCGCATCTGGCTTTAATCGACTTAATGCGTCAGCAAAACCTAGCACACCTAACCCCATACTTTTAGCTATGCCGACTGCGGTATCTGATGATAATAGAATTTCTATTTTCTCATCTATTGTAAAGCCATCTTGCTCTATTTGTTTATAGGTTTCACCAAACTCTGATGACAGATGCATACCTGAAACTAATAGCTGTAACGTAAGCTCTGGATCATTATGAATGTCTTTTATAAGCCAATATAGGAGCCCATATTCAGCACGCGTACCTGTAAATACAGCTATTTTTTTTGTCATTATAACTCGCCTAAACTTTCAAGTGGAGAGCTTGGTATATTAACTAAATGAGCTTCAATAAACTCTGAGTGAGTTAAATCACCACGTAGCGCATTTTTAAACATAGGTAATCTATGCATTAATTGCCATATTGGTCGAGTCATTACAGCTTCAGCATTAGTTTGCTTTAGGAGCTTTTCTCGCTCAGAATGATTTGGGCAAATAATTGCATTTAACCAATAATTTGATTTTGCATAGCTAGGCTCTATTACAAATTGAAAATCAGATCCTTTAAAAAAGTCTGAATATAAGTTCGCAAGATGTCGTTTATTATCGACAAATACTTTAAGATTTTCCATTTGCGCACATCCAAGTGCCGCGTTTAAGTTAGGCATGCGATAGTTAAAACCCGCTTCATCATGAAAGAACTCATACGGATGAGGAACCTTAGCAGTAGTTGTTATATGTTTTGTATGCTGCCCTGACTCTAAACTTTTACATAAAACCATACCACCACCACCTGTGGTAATAATCTTATTTCCATTAAAGCTAATAGCACCAAAATCACCTAACGTACCAGTATGCTTACCTTTATAAAAAGAACCTAGACTTTCTGCAGCATCTTCTACTAAAGCAATACGCCACTCATTACACACATTGATTAATTCATCAAGTTCTACAGGGTGCCCAAATGTATGCATTGGTACAACAGCTTGAAAACGTTGCTTTGTTTTTTTATGTATAGGTCCTGACTCGGTTAGCACTGCATGCTGCTCTAAAAATGTAGACAATGCTTTAGGACATAATCCCAGGTTCAAAGGTGACACATCAACAAAGGCGGGCTCAGCCCCCATGTGATGCACTGCATTACAGGTTGCTACAAAAGTTAGAGCTTGAGTAATAACGATATCGTTACTTTGAACACCTGCCATATACAATGCTGCATGTAATGCTGCGGTGCCATTTACAGTGGCAACTGCTTTTGGAGTTCCGGTGTAAATTTCAATATGTTTTTCAAAGTCATCTACAAACTTACCAACACTTGAAACAAACGTACTACTAATTGTTTCTGATACATACTTTTGTTCATTCCCTGAGAAAGTTGGCGCGTGTAGAGGAATAAACTCATTCGTTTGGTAAAGATCTTTTACAAATGAAACAAACTGTTTAGTCATAATATATCTACCTAATTACATTTTACCATCAAGGTATTTGCCGGTTTCTTTATGCCCAAAATCAGGAATCATTTTAAAGAAAAGTGAGACAATTTCGTCTTTTGTCCAAAACTTATCAGCTTTCATTTGAGTAATTTTTTCTTCAAACTCAGCAAGTAGTGCTTGATCGAAAATAGCATCATTTTTGATAATGCCTAAATTTTCAAAGCGATCCATATCCAATGTTTCACTTTCAGTAAAAAATTCTTCAAAGTCTTTTTCACCAGTGGTGTCACTTTCAGTAAATAAGCAAGGCCACTTACCTTGAGTAGGTAATGTTTTTACTAGCTCGCGTGCTTCATCTTCAGTTTTACATAAGAAAGGTTCATAACCACGATCTTGAAGGTATTTAACAGCAATGTCTGCAAAGGTGATTAGATGCAAAGCTTCACTTAACTTTGGAAAGAAAATATCTCTATTTTCACCAAAAATACATGACATTAAACATAGCTCACCAGATTCTTGAGGTGTAACAAAGTAGCGCTTGATATCACTCGGTGCGACTATTGGTTGTTGCTTTTGTATGCGCTGATTAAAACCATGTAACAATGAACCATCTGAAAAAGCCACGTTTGCAAATCGAGCGGTAGAAATAGCAATGTCTTCACTTTTACGCATTAAGAACATTTCCATTATACGCTTTGAAGCCCCCATCATATTAACTGGATTTGCTGCTTTATCTGTAGATACACAAAAGTATTTTTTAGCATCACAATCAATCGATTGTTGAATCGTTTTATCGGTATTAAAAACATTTACGTCAATCATACGCATTAAGGTAAATGGGTCTTTTTCACTACGAACATGCTTAAGCGCAGATAAATTCAATACATAGTCATATTTTCCGTCAGCTTTTATAAATGCATCATACTCAACTGAGCCAATATCAAGCGCGAACGTTTGAAAGTCGCCCTCTATATAGCCATACGAACTACGAATATCGCGAACCAACTCAACCATGTTGTTTTCACTAATATCGACAACATGAAGTTTAGCAGGGTTACGCTTAAAGATTTCTTTTGTAACGGCTTGACCTATAGAGCCGGCTCCTCCTAATACAAGAAACTTTGAGTTTAACACTATTTTAGATAGTTGCAGCTCGTTTTCTTCAATATCACTGTTAAATAAAAGTTCAGTTCGCCCAATTAACTTAAGTATATTTTCCATCATTATTCACTTATTTCTTGTATTTTTAAATAGCCTTTTAAGGGGGTAGACTACTAAATTTTTTAAAATTTTATAGTGCTTAATTACTCAACTTCACTTCTCTAATTCGCTTTGGTGTATCGTGTAACAATAGAAACACAATTATTTTTAGAGGTGACATCAGCGAGTAGCAACTCTAGATTTTGATAAGATCGTTGAACAATTGACTCTATAGTATTTTTTAGTGTTCGATTGAGCCATCACCTCCCCATCCCGAACAACACAGTCCTCACCGTTAGCAATAAAATTTTAACATCTAACATACTTGAATGATGTTTAATATAATGAATATCGTACTTGTGTTTCCAAATCGCATCTTCCACAGATGCTCCATAAGGATAGCTGACTTGAGCTAAACCAGTCACTCCTGGTTTTACTGCATGGCGAAAGCGATAATAGGGAATTTCTTTTTCTAAATCCTTTATAAAAACTTCTCGCTCAGGTCGCGGACCCACTATAGACATTGTACCTTGTAATACATTTATAAGCTGGGGGATTTCATCTATGCGTGTTTTACGGATAAATTTACCCACTTTAGTTACACGTACATCATTTTTTGATGCCCATTGCGCTCCGTTCTTTTCTGCATCACTCCCCATAGACCTAAACTTATAAACTTTAAATTCTTTATTATATTGGCCTGTTCGTTTTTGTTTATATAAAACAGGTCCGGGACTTTCAATTTTAATTAATACTGCAGCAATTAAAGATAATGGCAAAGTGACAATAAGTAACACTAAAGCACTTATAAAATCAATGAAACGCTTAGTTACTTGTGTACGCTTGTTTGATAATATTGAAAATGCTTTTTGATGCAAGAAATAGCTACTATGGAGCAAACGTACCTCTGTATATTTAAGCCTATCGTCTAAGTAACTAACTAATGGCTCAACCCAAGCACCACATTCAGTCGCATTCACTAAAAAATGCCGCTGTTCTTTAGTTAAGTGAGCGCTTAGATAATGACATACTACTTTCTGAGTGAAATCATGAATTGAATAATCATTAATAACAATATCGAATGAGTAATCGTTAATGATACTTCCAATTTTATTAGCACTTTCAGGAGGGCAAAACACATAAATGACACTTTGTTTAAGCGCTTCTGATTTAGATTTAAAACTATTAGTAATAAAAACAGACTCCATTACATCTAAATTGCTGGCGGAAGAGTGCTTTTCAGCTTCGACTGTTTTAACTTCCGGACTCATAGTTGGCCTTCCACTTATATTGATTACTTATTGTACAATTCAAAAACTTTCAAATAAAAAGCGCATTTATAAATCAGCTTTCTAAATTTAATTAAATTAAAGGCTTACCGCTAAATTGTATTTTAGCAGTTTTCTATCTCAGCTTTATTTAAATACGCTGAGACACTTTTTCCTAAATTGAGACAGTCAGTTTAGACTACCTCATTACAATTTCTTGGTTTAGTACTTTTTATAAAAAGTGCCCAATAGGCCTTTAAAAGTAACACTAGGCTTTATCCTTACTCAAAAAATTTCTCATCAACACTAACATTGTACTCAATATTCCACCTACCATGGTTCCCAATATTACAATAAGTGCACGCTTAGGCTTAAACTTCTCTTCTGGCACTAAGGCTGGATCTATCGTTTTAAATACATACTCGTCACGAACATTTGCAAACATTATTGTTTTAGTTTGCTCTTCTACGAGTTTATATAAAACAGCACGTATATCCGCTATTTTAGTTTGTTGTATTTGTTTAATTAAAAAGTCGGTGCTTTTGTTTGCCTCAAGTACGTCGCGTTGTTTCATGGTGGCGTTTATATCTTGAATTAACCAATCTACCCAGTTTTTTGCAACATAAGGCGATACATGCTCTATGGTTATTTTAACCAAGCCAGTTTCTTTATCTTTATCTGCACTAACAATTTTACTAAATTTTTTGTAAGCTTCTTGCAACGAAGGCTCGGGTTTAAAGGGAGCCTTTACCTCACGCGCCCACTTGCTTTGTTCTACAACATAAAGCTCGTCGTCGAAAATAACTGTATTTGTTTCACGGTTCCATGCTTTAGCCGCCATTAAGTCTGGCATTATATTGTACTTTTGAATAAATTTGCTAGTAAATTGGCGCGATTTTAGTACCTCAAGCGCCATTTGCGTTTTATCAACACCGCCACCTGAACCCAAATTAACACCGGCCAAACTAGCAAGCCCACCAAACTGACCAGCTAATGCGCCCAAACCACCCTGTTGGTCTTGCTCTGCAGGAGCAAGTAGCGCCTCCGATTTATAAATATTGGGCTGATTAATGGCGTAAAAAACAGATGCAACAGCAAATAATGCTGTGATTGCGATAATTATCCATTTACCTTGCCAAATTGCAGTAAATAACTCACGAAGGTCAATTTCATCATCAGCGACTATTTGCTCGTTTTTTTGTTTTAGGTTATTTAAACTATTTTCCATGTAAATCTCAGTTCATTCTGCGCGGTGTAAAGCCGTGCCTACTTAATTTTTTAAATACAAGCGCGATGTAAAATCCCGCCTACGAACAAGCACGGCGTAAAGCCCTGCCCACCTTAAAAATGTGCGCGATGTAAAATCCCGTCTACAAACAAGCGCGGCGTAAATCCCCGCCTACTTTAAATATGTGCGCGATGTAAAATCCCGCCTACGAACAAGCGCGGTTTTACGCCGCGCATAGTTATTAAATACCGCTTATTGCTGCTACTGCCACACCAAGTTGATAAAGTATCTGTGTAGCTGTACTCCAAAGCGTTAACTTGTCCATATGGCCAGCGTCCATTGGTATTACTATAGTATCGCCTGGTTCCAACTGCTCAGAATTATTAGCGGCAAACCAGCCTCCGGTATGAGGTATTTTTACAGAGCCATTTGCTTTTATAATGTAAATACGCTCTTCGTCGGCACGCTCTTTTAAGCCACCACTTAGCGTTATATAATCATCAACACTAACACCAGACTTATATAGATGTGATGTTGAGTAGTTAACTTCACCAATTACACTAATAGAGTCGCGTTTGCTCGGCACATAAAGCGTATCACCATCTTGCAGTACTAAATTTTGTTGATTATTAATTATTAGTGGAAGGTCAATAACTAAACGGCCTAATGCCTCTACGTTTGCTAAGTCATTAAGTAGCTTATTCATTTCTTCGTACGAGAGTGCGTTACTACTTACTGAGCTTTCAAAACTTTTTGAAGCAATATCACGGCGCAATTCAGTAGATAATCGCGCAAGTTGCTCTTCCTCTTGCTGTTTGATAGATGTACGAGTAAATACTGCAGCTTTTTGCTCTGCAAACATTGAAAAACCACCCGCTCGCTCTAGCAGCTCAGTAAGTGTTTCACCACGGCGTATAGTATAAGTACCTGGAAATTTAAGCTCGCCTTTTAATTCTACTTTTACATTTTCTTGCCAGTTTGGAATAGCAAATACATTTAGACTGTCTTTGCTTTGTAGCTTAATACGACTTTGTGTATTACCGTTGATTGCTTGAGTAAAGTTTATTTTTAAGTGTTCAATTCTTGAGGCATCACCATCAATCATGCGAGTAATTTCGGCCTGTTTGGTATAAGCCGACTCTTGCAAGCCACCTGCAGCGGTAACTAAACTTGCAACGTCGCCATCCACTGTTAGCGGATAAACACCTGGATAGGTAACACTGCCATTAATTTTTACTAACTGGGCAGCTTGCTCGTTAGAAGCTTGGCGCTTTAGTTTATCGATTACTGGCATTAGCAAATTATGGCGGCTGAAAAATGCGTATTCTTCAAGATAGAGCTTAGAATTTTTCAATACACCAATGTATTTTTCAAATTCTTTTTGCTCAAATTTATGCCACTGCTCAGCTTTTTGTTGCTGTTTTTGCTGCTCCTGGCTAAGGGCCATATTTGCTAAAGCCGATTGCTCAGCCTCTTTTTCTTCAAATCGGCTAAAAATAATGATTTTATCATTAGAATTAAGCTCTAAGTCATTCAATCTATTTTTAATTATTGCTTGCGCTACATCGAATTGATGCACTTCTATATCGCCGTTTATATTTATTTCGCGGATTACGAGTCCGTAGCTTAAATCAGCTTGCGGGAGTAAATCACCGCGTACTGATTTTAGAACATCGGAAATACGTTTCCCCTGGTACCATTGATAATTACCAGGACGTGCTACAGCACCAATTAAACTAACTGAGTTTTTATATTGTTCACTGATAGAATTAAAACGAATGCGATCACCATCTTGCGGGATATAGTTAATTTGTGATTTTGAAAAGTCTACCGACAACACTTCTTTACGATCGAAATTAAAACGCTCTACAACTACATTTGTTGCATATGCATTAGGCTTAAGGCCTCCAGCCATTGCTAATAACTGCTTAGCAGACTCACCTTCTTTAAGTTCAAAGATAGCGGGACGTTTTACTGCACCTTCAACTCTTACTTGAGCGCCAACGGATGGTATAAATACGGCATCACCAGGCTTTAATACGATATCGTTACTGCTATCGCCATTAATGAGTAAGTCGTAAAGGTCAAAATTTGCAACGACCTTGCCTGCGCGTTTAACTTCAATATTACGCAGTGAAGCAATATCAGACACTCCACCACTTACAAATAATGCGTGCGAAACAGTTGTTAACGAAGAAACGCTGTAGCTACCCGGCTTATATGCTTCTCCTAACACTAAAATACGCATGCTACGAAGTTGGCCAAGCGATACAAATGCTTTTACACCAATAACTTCTTGCTCTACTTTTACTTTTATTAGTTCTTTTACTTCAGCAAAGGTAAGGCCAGCCACTTCTACAGGGCTTAGATCTGGGATACTAATACGTCCTTCACGGTCAACTACGACTTCAAAACTGTCACTTTCTTTACCGTAAAAGTTAATTTTTAATTGATCGCCGGGGCCTACAATGTATGTGTCGGGCACTGCTGCACTTTCACTTGGCATAAATGTTGTAGGTTCACCTGCAAATAGCGCATAACCAAAAGGCTTTATTTCGTCTATTTTTGGTTTAAAGCGCTCTTCATCTGTAAGCTGTTCCGGTTCAGATTCTGAGCGTTGGCCGATAGTCGACTGTTCAGCTTCAACCTGTTCGCTTGATTGATTTTTACCCGTGATTGTAGATACATCTACACCGTATTGCTTTGCTAGGGCTTCTTGTTGAGCTTTTGGCAATTTTTTTAAATTGCTCCAATTGTGACGCTGTTGGCGTAAAAGCCAAAGTGCTAAAGCTACAAAGTAGGATAAAAGCACTAAAAAAACATGTTAAAACTTTCACGAGTAGGTATATCCCTAGTTCTACAACCAAAATCGGTCGCCATAATACATTAGTTTTACACAAATAAAAAAGGGGCATTCGCCCCTTTTTTCATTTTAATGTTATTTAAATTCGTTAGTGAAGTTAAAAACTGTAAACTAACGTGAATGACGTTTCAGTATCAGTGCTTTCTTTATCATCAGCAACATCTGAGTTGTTGGTTACATTAAAAGCAACTTTCATTTGTAATGAGCCATTAATTTTTGCAAGTAGTGCAGTTTCTGAACGCGTTTTAGTGTTTGTATCACCGTACTCTACAGCAATTAACTGAGTAAAGCGCGCATTATCAGAGATCTTCCAGTTATAATCTAACTTACCTAGAGCAATCACCTCACCTTCAAACTCACCAGCAAGTAAATCGCCGTTGTCGTCAATTTCAGTGCTGTCATCTGGGTATTCGAAATATTTATAACCTGGACCAATTTCAGCACTTAGCCACATGGTTTTTTCGTTTAATAAACGTAAACCATAACCAGCAGAAATTACTGATTCACTTCGGTATGCGCCAAAGTAATCTGACACGTGTGAACCATAAATGAATAAGTGAGCATGCTTTTCATTTAATTTGTAATTACCTTGCGCAGAAATAGAGTATTTTTCGTTGGTACGCTGCTTATCTTTATTACCGTCAGCATCTTCAACTTCATCTTCTTTGAAGATTCCATCGATTTTATACTCATTGTTCCAGTTTTCTAGATTGTGCTGTACTTTAATACCACCTTTAAGCGTGGTTGTTTCTGTATTACCACTGGTAATAATAGCACCAAGCTCACTGGTAACTTCCCACGTTTTTTGATCTGCATCTTCGGCAAATGCGTTAGTTGCAGCAGAGGCTGCAACTAACATTGATAAAAGCTTTAATTTCATTAAAAAAATAACCTATTTAAAATTAGTCTTGCTTGTGTAAATGAACATCCATTTGTGGAAATGGAATTGAAATGTTTGCGTCGTCTAATGCAATTTTAATATTTTCCATTAGCGAGAAATATGTTGGCCAGTAATCCGCACTGTTAACCCAAGGACGCACTACAAAATTAACACTCGAATCACCTAGCTCAGATACAGCAACTGTATAAGCTGGATCTTTAAGTAGACGCTCTTCTGCATCTAACACTGATTTTAATACTTCTTTTGCTTGACGTAAATCAGCATCGTAACCAACACCGATAACTAAATCGATACGACGAGTAGACTCACGTGAGAAATTAGTAATAGCACCCGACATAATTTGTGAATTTGGCACAATTATTACTTTATTATCTGGAGTGCGTAGTTCAGTTGAGAATATTTCGATTTTTTTAACAGTACCCATTTTACTACCAGCTTCAACAAAATCACCTGATTTGAATGGACGAAGTAAAATAATTAGTACGCCAGATGCAAAGTTAGACAATGAACCTTGAAGCGCTAAGCCAACAGCTAAACCTGCGGCACCTAAAATAGCGATGAATGACGTAGTTTCAATACCAATTTGCGAAAGTGCCATTAAAATAGTGACAGCAAATACAAGTGTATACACAATGCTTGAAACAAATGAGCCAACCGCTTTATCTACGTTCTTTTTAGCAAAACCTTTTTCAGTTAAGTTAGAACAAAACTTAGCAATACGACTACCAAGTAAAAAGATAACAAGCGCAACAACCGCCTGTATACCGTAATGTAAAATTAGGCCTGAGTTTTCGTTCAGCCAGTTTAATATTGAATCCATAATCACTCCAAATAGTTTTCATTAAGCGTTTTTTCAGCCAACATTATACATTCATTTACAATTTATTCTCAAAAAACAATGAATTTTCACTATAAAAAACGCTATGTTTATATAAATTAATATATAAAAGCGACAATATGTTTCATATTTATTGAGTATTTATCGTTTTTTTAGAAGGTATGCGCTGTTTCTTAATCATTCGCACTTACTAATAAAGAAAGTAAGACTTAAATATTTCTTCTCCCTTTACTAATCTCGTTCGTTACACGTTTTGCCCCCAGTTAAATGGCCTAAAGTAGCCATATTTAAGCACTAATCAACCACCACCTTACATACTGTATTTACGCATTAGTTATTTTTTTTGATTTTTTTCACTTTTAGGCTTCACAAGATTTATTATTTTATGTATTATGCGCGCCACACCAAACAAGGTGTGTTGTGGCGGTTGTAGCTCAGTTGGTAGAGCCCCGGATTGTGATTCCGGTTGTCGCGGGTTCAAGCCCCGTCAATCGCCCCAATTTTCTCCTTTTTTTTAATTTTTTTGTATAATTATTTCCCCAGTAATTTTAACTAACTAAAAATACAATAAATTAAAGTTCCTGCATTTTCTCGTCTGAACAGCTAAATCAGTATTAAAACCAATTTTTTTAAAAACGACCAATTTATCGAATTAAATCACTCTAAAACGTTGTTAAATTTTATTTAGAACAACTCGGGCGTGTTGACCTTTCGTGATTGACTTTGCAGCATGCTGTTTGGTATTTAGGCAAGGCAGAGCCTATGTAGTGTGGTTATTTCCCATAAATAGGCGATAACGCAGTATAAATGCCAAACATGCGCTGCCCTTTGGGTTCAATCCACAAAGGTCAACACGCCCTAAATAACGAAATTTATGCTTTGTTATCAAGCTGTTTTATTATCGCTATAATAGGCCACTAATTTTATGATATTGATTTAAAAAGCTGGAAGATATTAACATTTACATTTTTGAAATAATGTTTTCATTTACTTTACATGCCTATAAAAAGTGCTAAATTATTACCTACTACCATCATTTTATTAGGGCTTGTTTATCTTTCGAGGTTAGATTTGCAGCGGCGTGTTTGGTTTTTAAATAAGGCCCGTTAGCATGACTGGGCAGCTTTGCTCGGTTTTGATTTATTCTTATAGGGATGTAAGCCATTAGAGTAACGCAGGAGCAGTTACCGAGCCCACTAAGCTACAAACCTTGCGCCGCGATTAAGTCGCCCCTAGATAGAACAAATTTCAATCCGCAAAGGTCAACTGACCCTAATGGCAATAAAGCAAAAAATTTCTTATAGGATATTCGATAAAACATGATTAAACAGGCTCTAGCACATTTACTGTGTGGTTTTTTAACTGTAGTTAGTGTTAGTGCTCTGGCTAAAAATGACGAAAGCTACGCTAAATTGTTAACTGAACTACAACAATTAATTTCTGATCATAAGTTTCAACAAGCCTACAAAAAAAGTCATATTGAAAATCAATATTTAGGCGAGCCTGCTTTTGACTTTTTGTTAGGAGTTTCCGCACTTAAAACAAACCAACCAGCTACAGCAGTCTTTGCTTTTGAACGTGTAGTTGAGGCAAGCCCGCAATGGTACGAAGCTCGCCTACATTTAGTTCGAGCTTATTTAATGGTTAAAAATTTACCCGCAGCAGATACTCAAGCGCTAATACTTATTAACGCGGCTAATACACCTAAAAATATAAAAACGAGCGCGCAATCACTACTTGATGCTGCCATTGTTGAACAGCAACGTGCAGGGCGCTCTTATACACAAAATATTCAACTGGCTTTTGGTGTGGATGACAATGTAAATGCAGGCACAGCCGAAGATACTATTATCATACCTAATTTAGGCGAATTTTTACTGTCGCCAGACAGCAAAAGTACTGATGATAACTATATGCAGCTTAAATATAGAGGGAGCTATTCTCATCCTCTGGACCAACAAAGCTTATTAACGTTAAGTGTTAATACTGCATGGTATAAGTTTGAAGCGTTAGAACAATATGACCGAGTTAACACACACATAAATGCAGCTTATAAACACAAACAAGATAAGCTAAGTTGGTATGTACAAGCTGCTGTAACACCATTAATACTTGATGGCGAACTTTATAGAACAGAATCGTCGCTCGTAACAGGGGCTGATTTTAAATTATCTAAAAAGTCTCGCTTATTTGGGGCTGTTTCTTTTGGTGTAATGAATAATAAACTTGATGAAAAACTCGATAACACATTTATTGCACTAAACGCAGGAACTAGTTATGTATCTCAACGCTGGTTTCAGAGTGTGAGTATTAATATCAAAACTGAAAATGCGGATGTACCTGCGGGTAAATCAAATAGTCGTAATATACTTGGCATGTATTATCAGGCTAATTCTCAGCTTGCTGAACATTGGCAACTACTAACACTTGCAGGATATCAATGGATTGATTACCAAGATGAACATCCTTTATTTTTAAAAGACCGTGAAGACAATTTACTGATGCTTACAAGCACCATACGTTATTTAATAAACGACGATTTAGCTATACAACTGGCGGCCAATTACCAAGATAAAACCAGTAATATATCTTTATTCGAATATGACCGCTTAGATGTTAACTTAAGCGTTTCTTACTCATTCTAATTTAAGGTACTTATGAAACTTTTACTCCCTGTGATAACAACCTTACTTTGTGTGAGTTTTAATGCACAAGCCGCCAATCCTGCTGGTAAAACGATTCTTGCCCGAGGTACTGTTTTAGCTCTAGATGCTAACTCCGAACAGCAAAGACAATTAAAACGCAGAGACACTGTATTTGGTGTAGATCGCATAACTACTGGTGAAAAAAGTAAAGCTCAGTTTTCAATGTCTGACGGTGGCTTGATTGCGCTAAAAGAGAATTCGGTGCTTAATATTGCTAATTATGAATTTGATAGTAATACCCAACAAGGTTCTGCGTCAATTGAGTTACTTAAAGGTGGTTTGCGTTCGATTTCGGGAGTGATTAAAAAAAATGGTGGCTCTTATAGCGTAAAAACCCCTGTTGGATCTATTGGTATTCGCGGTACACATTTTGAAGTTCAGTTGGTTGAAGGCGATGTGTTTTTAGCTGTTTGGGAGGGCGCAATAGATTTAACACTCGAAAGCCAGCAAGTTGTTTCTTTAGGCAGCGATGAAGCGTTTTCCTTTGCGCAAGTAACGTCTTCTGGTGAAGTATTCACAAGTATTAGTGCGTCGCGCGTTTTTGATCAAAATATAACAAGTATCGATAGCCCAAGTGAAAGTGAGGATGAAGAAAGTGAACAACAAACGGCTACTGCCTCGCCCGATCCTGTTACTGAGATTGTAGTAGAAAGTAACTTTGATTCAGAGACAGTTATTATTGCTGATGTTTATTCTGAACAACAATATCAAACGGTTAGTGATGCATCTTTGGTTGATCAAATAGCACAACGCCAAGGCGTTTTTAACTATCAAGCGACAAGCTTTGGAGTGAATTCTAGTTTAGGTGCAGTGACTGACTTTGCAATGACCATGGCGGTTGATTTTGATAATGGTACGGTGCCCAAGGGTGAAATTAGCTTTAGCGATACTGGTGGTAATTGGTATGCAGCTTACAGCGGCCTAATAGATATAAGTAAACTTGATTTAGCTGTTACCTTTGCATCTCATGGCAATAACAAAGCGGCTGGCGATATTGAGGCGATTTTTTTGAATGGTTTAGATACGATTACCGGCAATTTTAATCTCAATGAAATAAATAATCCTAATGTAAATGCTAATGGCTCCTTTAGGTTAGAACCATAAACACATTGGACACAGCGCTTTTTATTATGGAGTATTTAAAATGATAGCAAAAAATATATTTTTGCTTGGTGCCATGGCGTTTATATTAAGCGCCTGTGGTGGCTCAGAAGACACCACTGCACCAGAAGCTTCACCAAGTTCGAGTAACGAAGCAACACCTCAGCCTATTTCAAGTAACCTCAACTTAACGGGAGTTACTGCTAGTAATCAATCGACCAAATTTAAAGTTTCAGGTGTTTCGACGTCAAGTAGAGCATTTGTTAGCGATGTAGTTGCTAATTCACAGGCTGATATTATATTTGCGCAAAAAAATGAAGTTGTGCAAGGTAATGTAACGTTTTCACTTGCGGTTTCAGATCCCGATGGTATTGCTACAGTAAGCTTGGTATTACCAAGTGTAGATAAAAGCATCGCACTTTGTTCTGAACTATGTGGCTTAAGCTTTGAACAATCAATTATCGGCTTTAACCCTTATTTTTATGGTGAAAAAGCGGGCGATCTTCGTTTAGAAATATGGATAACCGATAATTTAAATAACCAAGTACTTGCTGACGCGACTACATTTAGCTGGCAACCCCATCAAATTGAAGGCATTACGGCGCAGCGTAATGATCAAAGTATTGATCTTTCATGGCAAGCCAATTCAGACCTCAATCGCTATAACGTTTATTTAGCAACTCAAGCTGGTGTGACTCCTGAAAATATTAATACGCTCGAAAATGGGCAACAATTTCTAAGCTTATCCAATTCAGCTTTTAGCTTTGATGGATCGCTTGTTGATAAAAGCTATCAAATACTGATCACTGGCATTGATGGCAGTGGCGAAAGTGGTTTTGCTGAAGCAATAAATATAGCCCCTATTGGTGGAGAACTAAATTTTGCCCCGAATGCGCAACCCGATCAATTTCAAATTAATGAAGATGAAAGCTTACAAGGCAATGTAGTTGCTAATGATACCGATCAATATATGGGTGAATTGCGCATAAATTTAGATGCGCTAGTGCAACCACAGCACGGTACGTTAAATATAAATGAGTCTGGTGAGTTTAATTACACACCAACGGCCAATTTTAATGGTGAAGATGCTTTTAGCTATCAAGTGGTTAATGAGCTTGATATGACAGACATCGCTGTTGTTGAAATTGTTGTTAATCCGATAAATGATGCACCTATTGCACTTGATAACAGCTATAGCATTCCACTTGATGGTAATTTGAATATTGCATCACCAGGCTTACTTGCCAATGATAGTGATATTGATTTAGATAGCTTAACGGTTGATACCTCACCTATCACTGAACCAAAAAGAGGACGTTTGACTTTACGCGCAGATGGTAGCTTTGAATACCTTGGTGAAGTAGATATGCGCGGGGAGGATAGCTTTCAATATCGTATTGTTGATAGTCAAGGTGAGCAAGCTATTGCCAATGTAGTTATCATCGGCGCAGCTGAAAATATGCCACCGATTGCGACTAACGATAGTTATAGTTTAAGTGAAGACAGTACATTAGTTGTTGAAGCTATTGCTGGTTTACTTAAAAATGATACAGATCCTAATAATGACAACTTTTTTGTTGATGAAAACTTTATTGTTGCGACTGTTCATGGCCAATTATTACTTGCAACTGATGGTAGCTTTACTTATATACCCGATGCTAATTTTTTTGGTGTAGATCAGTTTCAATATCAAATAATTGACTCTCAAGGTGCTACAGCTCAAGCCAGCGTAACGTTAACAATTAATAGTGAAGCTGATAATCCGATTGCCCAAAATGATGAGTATTTATTCAGACCAAATAAGTTGCTTGAAGTTAACGTTGAAAGCGGCCTGCTAGTTAATGACATTAATATTGAAAGCGGTGACCTTTATGTTAATACCGTACCGGTTGTGGCTGTAAAAAATGGCGAGCTTAATCTTAATACTGATGGCTCTTTTACTTATCAACCGAATCAAAATTTTGTAGGTGTTGATAGCTTCACTTATTTAGTTTCAAATGAACAAGGCCTTGCGGCGAGTGCTCAAGTAATATTAAGTAAAAGTGGTGTGAATACTTTGCCAAGTGCAAATAATGATACCTTTACACTAAATGAAGATAGTCCAGTGACGTTACTTGATGTACTGGCTAACGATAACGACTTAGATGGCGATGTAATTAGTATATCTCGTATTGAAAACACGATTGGCCAAGCTGTTATTGTCGATAAAAAAATAGAATTTACACCACCAGTCAATTTTAATGGTGATATAACGCTAACTTATAGTATTACTGATGGAAATACCTTAGAAAGCACCAATGCTAATGATACAACAGCAACAGTAACTATCACGGTTATCCCAGTAAACGATGCGCCTATTGCAAACGCAGATACAGCAACAATGGCCGAAGATGCCGCCCCACTACTAATTAATGTGCTCGCCAATGACACCGATATTGACGGAGATACCTTAACAATAACCTCTGCAGCTACTGACTTAGGGTCGGTATTAATTGTTGGTAATCAACTTCAATATACACCTGCTATAAATAGTTATGGCGCAGCAACCGTTTTATATTCTGTAAGTGATGAAAACCAAGGCACTGCCTCGGCAAGTTTGTCGATTACAATCACACCTGTAAACGA
>NZ_BADY01000010.1:0-151433 GCF_000241185.1 Pseudoalteromonas sp. BSi20495 | reverse complement strand
GGGGTAGTAATGAGTTAAAGCAGTTTAAATTTAACTTATGGTTGATTATGATAGCTTAAGCATTATATCTCTATTTCCGCTTCTTAATTTATACAAAGGATTACCATGTCTAGCTATAACGAATCTCCAGAGCAAATTGAACAAGCCACTAAAGGCTATGTGATGCAGCAAACTATGTTGCGTATTAAAGATCCCAAACCGTCGCTCGAATTTTATCAAAATGTATTAGGTATGAAGCTGTTAGGTAAGTATGACTTTCCTGAAATGAAGTTTACATTGTACTTTTTAGGCTACGAACCAGAGCAGCCAGAAGGTGATGATAAAACCAAAGCTAAATGGGTATTTGGTCGCCCTGCACTCATTGAGCTTACCCATAACTGGGGCACAGAAAACGACGACAGCTTTGAGGGCTACCACAGCGGTAACCAAGAACCTAAAGGCTTTGGTCACATTGGTATTAGTGTACCCGATGTATACGCAGCCAGTGAACGCTTTGCAAAGTACGATGTAGAATTTGTGAAAAAGCCAGACGATGGCTCAATGAAGGGCTTAGCATTTATAAAAGACCCTGACGGCTACTGGATAGAAATACTCTCACCAGAAGGCATTACCGATATTATTTTTGGTAAATAACCAGCTTACTACACACTAAAAAGCCAGCTATTACGCTGGCTTTTGTGTTTGTAAATAAGAGTTACCTTATTTACGTAGTGCGTCTATTCGCGCATCAAGTGGCGGGTGCGATGAAAACAGCTCAGCAACACCTTTGCCACTTGCAATACCAAAGGCCATCATTGAGCCTTGTAATTGCGACGGGTGGTTTTGCTTTAATCGCTCAAGGGCTGATCGCATTTTATCAGCACCAACTAGTTTTGCTGCGCCGCTGTCGGCTGCAAATTCACGTTTACGGCTGTAACTTGCAACCACTATGCTTGCTAGTACGCCAAATAATACTTGGAATAACATATCGAATAAGAAGTATGTCCAGCTACTGCCACCCTCTTCCTCATCGCTATTAATAAAGTTATCTACAATGCCTGCCAGTACTTTTGCGGCAAATATTACAAAGGTATTTACCACGCCTTGTATTAGCGTAAGCGTTACCATGTCGCCGTTAGCCACGTGCGATACTTCGTGGGCAAGTACGGCTTCGGCTTGATCTTTGGTCATGTTGTGCATTAAGCCTGTGCTTACTGCCACTAACGAGTTGTTTTTACTTGGGCCCGTTGCAAACGCATTCATTTCTGGGCTGTCGTAAATAGCTACTTCTGGCATTTTAATACCTGCTTTTTTTGCCTGCGCAGATACCGTTTGTACAAGCCAATGTTCGGTTTCGTTTCGAGGCTGCGTAATTACATGCGCGCCTGTTGATTTTTTTAGCGATCCATTTCGACATAAATAACGAAATAAACGATCCACCAAAACCAAATACGGTGGCTATAAGTAAAATTCCGCCAAGGCTACGATGGCTTAAGCCCAGCGCACTCATTATTATTGAAAGCACTACACCTAATACCAACATAACCGCTAGGTTAGTTAATAAAAACAAAAATACACGTTTCATATTGTCCTCACAAAAATAGGTTCGATCACCGAACATAAAATTAAATTAGGTTAAAGCAATCACTGCGTTATGACACACTATGTCATAACGTTAGCGCTATTCTGTGACAAACTATGTCATAACACAAGTGTTATTTCTGTGTTTATTGATAATTTTTTTAAGAAGCGTTTTACAGCAAATTTAAGACTGAAGTTTCTTTTTAAATCAGCTTATTACAAGCTGTTATTTAGCTCTGCCATATCAATTGGAAAACCACGCTCGTGTGCCAATATGCGTGCAACTTCGCCAATTTTTTCGCCGCTATTATGTTTAAGATACGACCATTGATGAGTACTGCGGTGATAATTTACAGCAGGATCGCTGCTTATTATTCCTAATTTCATAAACTCACCCACTATTTGATCTGCCGCTATTAACGTTGACGATGCTTTAACATTTTCGGCCCGCGCGTAGCAAATATGCGAATATAAACTTACATCGGCTACGCGCAAAGTGTCGTCATCACCTGGGATTTGTTGCCCGCCAAACAAGGCATTATTTTGTGTGCTAGCAGTTTTAAATGCAGGAACAAACTCGGCTACATAATCAATTGCTGTTTGAGTACGCGCTTGCAATGCTGCTTTGTCCCAGCCGTCTTTAATATAATGCAGGTATTTTTTGGGAAGTTTAGGTTGTGCGCTCATTGGCGTGGCATCAGCTAAGCCATCATTAAACAATGTAATATTGTTGGTCATGCCATGTATTTGAAAATACCCGTTAGGGTAAGGGGTTAGCTGCGCCATACCTTCTGGCGTACCACGGTTACCATAAATAATAATTTCAGGTATTTGCCCACCAGCACCTTGCCAATGAGTAATGTAAGAGGCTTTAAATTCAACCATGCGTTTTACATCTACCCCAACCAGGTCGTCAATAATACCGGTTTGAAAACCACACGCATTAATAAGGTAATCTACCTCAATGGTTTGTGAATCGGCTTGTGTATCGGTTGAAGTATCTGGTTGTTCATCAAGGCTTGGCTCTGATTGATATTCAATGCGCCATTTAAGTGTTTGCTTATCATTATTGGTATTTATAACTGGCGATACGTTTTTAACACTGGTGCTTGTTAAAACGTGAGCGTGTTTGTACTGTGCAAGGGCAAGCTGTGCACTGGCCGATAAACGAAATATATTCCAACCATATTCTTGTGCAACAATGAGTGGGAACTTTAGCTTATCTAAATCTAAATGCTTAGCAACGGGTATCATCCACTCATCTAATGACGTGGGCTTGGCTACTTGTTTTTGTTTAGCAAGCTTTAGCATTTGCTCATAACTATATAACTGATAATAATGCTCAGGCTCGCCTAACACTTTATTAGCGCTGTCTTGCTCTACAAGCTCGCTGTAGGCTTTTACTAATTTATCTAAACGCGGAAATAAGTCCTCCGGTGCGTCATCATCGCGCTTGGGTACTGCAAATACTGTGGGGCGAACATCTATGGTGTGAGGATAAAGGCGAGCAATATCTATACATTGCTTGAGTAAATCTATGCAGTCTTCGTCGGGTATTTCACGATATAAGTTGCCACCTGCGTGCAAATGGCACATTGGAGGGCCATCAATTAACGACTTTTTCTTTTCAAGTACATAAGTTTCTAACCCTAACGCAGCAAGCCTAATGGCTATTGTGGAACCAGCTGTGCCCCCACCGATTATACCTACGCGTTTTTTAGGTAAGCCATTGTTTAGTGCTTTTGGCTCAGCGCTTACGTGCGCATTTTGGGCGTAGCGTTGAATAAATGGGTGCGTCATATAGTCGTTATGTCCTTAGTAACATTGTCTTTAAGCAAGCTATGTATTTATAAATGTTTATATGTGTACTAAGGCTGACTATTTCAAGATTTACCTAAAAAAGTAAATCTTTTTAAAACCGCTTAAGTGTTTATAGATAACGCACTAAGCAAGGCTTTATATATTTGTAACTTAGGAGTTTGCTCGCTGTATGGGCTTATAGCAAGTATTGGAAACGGTAAACGTGCTTTAAGTGAATCAAGGTTTGCTTGGTACTCGTCCATGTTTTTATCGACTTGGTTTGCAATCCAGCCAACGCAGTTTATACCCATACTTTGCATATGTGCAGCGGTTAGTAACGCATGATTTAAGCAACCTAGCTTCATGCCTACAACGAGTATTACCGGCAGTTGCTCTGCTTTAACCCAGTCGTATAAATACTCCGTATTGTTAATAGGTAACGCCCAGCCACCAGCGCCTTCGGTAAGTATATAATTAGCTCCCTGTTGTTTTACACCTTTATAAGCATCACTTAGTTTATCTACAGTAATACTAACCCCAACTTGCTCAGCGGCTATGTGCGGCGCAATAGGGGGTGCAAACGCAAACGGATTTACTACGTCGTATTTAGCGCTCACTGTTGCACTTTCCATTAGTATAAGGGCATCGGCATTTACTAGCTGATCAAACGCCATTTCGCAGCCAGCAGCAAGGGGTTTAAAGCCAATGGCCTGTTTTTTGTGTTGGGTAAGTAACTTTAATAGCAAACTGGTAACGTGGGTTTTTCCGGCATCGGTGTCGGTGCCTGTTATAAAAAATTCTTTCATGCGTTGCCTTTAATGTCTTTGGGCTTATTTAGTGTTTTTGTAATGATAACAGCACCACATGATAAGACACACATGCTTTGTTATTTATAAGCGGATACGCACTGCATACTTTTTGTAAAGCAGATTTGGTAAGTAGCCCTTGGCGCGTATTAGTATGATTTTGTGTAGTTGCACCTATAGCCTTAATTGAGGTAATAGCTTTAAAAGGTGTTGTGTATTCATCGGTGTAAATACGTTTTTGAGCGCTGTTAATAGTAAACCCTGCATTTTGGACTGATTGGTTTATATACAGTTCACTATTAAAGGTATTTATATGACTGTTTGAATCAAGCGCGGCAAAGGCTGTTTTTATTTCGTTAAGTGAGCCCTCTACCACAGTGCTTATATACGCCTGCCCGCCTGGTTTTAATATGCTGTAAAGTGATTGCATTAAAGCCGAAAAATTAGCAGACCATTGCACTGCAAAGTTACTGTAAATAACATCAACACTGTTTGCTTGTAGCGGTAAGTTATCCATATCGGCGCATAGTTTAGCTGTGGTTAAATCACTACTTTGCAGCATGTTTAAACTTAAATCTATTGCCACAACGCTTGAAAACATGCTTTGTAATGTGTGTGTATTAACAAGCGGACCTGCGCCTAAATCAACACAAAGCCTATTTTTATTAAAGCCTGGTTTTATAAGTTTAAATAAATCGCTTGCTGCGTGTTTTTGTACATTTGCATGGGTGTTATAACGCGCTGCCGCCTTTGAAAACTTACTTTGGGTGGATTTTTTAAGCTCCTTACTTAAATCCTTGTTTAACTCTATATCCAATTCACTACTTACTAAACACGGTTTTACAAGTCGTGTTTGCATTAAATCTGTTTTTAATACTGGCTGAGCAGTCATGCTATTGCACCTACTAAATGCTTAACTAACTGTGTTATGTCTTGCTCGGTATGTGCGGCGGTTAAAGTAATGCGTAAACGTGAGGTGTTATGTGCAACCGTCGGCGGTCTAATTGCAGTGAGCCAAATACCCTGTTGTTTAAGTTTATCTGCCGCTTGCAACGTTTGCTCAACGCTGCTTAATATAATGGGCTGTATTGCGGTGTTTGATTCCATTACTGCAATATTATGGGTTTTAGCGAGTTGTTTAAATAATGCAATATTGGCATTTAGCTTATCACGCTTATTATCAGCTGTTTTTATACTTTTAATACGCGCAAGTGTGTGACTTGCCATAAGCGGCGACATAGCGGTTGAATACGTGTAATCGCGATTAAATTGCAGCATGTAATCAATAAACTGTTTACTGCCTAATACACACGCGCCACTACTAGCCACTGCTTTACCAAAAGTAATGATTAATATATCTGGCAGCGTTTGAGTAATAAACGCTTCGCAACTGCCCAAACCTGTTTTGCCTAATGCGCCAAAGCCGTGTGCGTCGTCAATCATTAGCCATGCGTTGTGCTGTTTTGCAAGTGCGAGTAATTCTTTAAGAGGCGCGGTATCGCCATCCATCGAAAATACACCTTCGCTTATAATAAGCTTGTTTTGCGCTTTTGATTTTTCGAGCCGTGAACGTAAATGGTTCATGTCGTTGTGATTAAAACGCACTAAAGCCGCGTTAGAGTGCATAGCCCCGTCAATCAAGCTTGCATGATTTAACTTATCTTGAAAAATAGCGCTGTTTTGCGCAGCGGCTTTATCTTGGAACAACGCTTTAATTACGCTGCTATTTGCACTAAACCCTGAGTTAAACAACATGCCTGCGCCATAACCAAATTGCTCGCATAAGTATTGCTCAAGCGCTTTTTGTTGCGCCTGATAACCGGTAACCAATGCCGAGCTGTGACTGCCTAATGCGTGGGAGTCATTAAGGTTAACAGCCACATCACCAAAACCTAAGTAGTCGTTACTGGCAAAGTTAAGGTAGGTTTTATTATTAACCGTTATGGTGCGCGCTGTTGCATGTTGCACTACGTGGCGTTTACGAAGTAACGCATCTTGCTGGCGAGCCTGCAGATGCGTATTTATAAAATCAAAGGGCATAGATATAAAAGCCTACGCTTCGTAAAATAATTCAGAGGTTGCTTTGTCGGCTACTTGCGATGAAAGCGAGGCTTCTACTGCTTCGTCTGAATAGTCGTGACGCTTTTCTGGGTTCATACCTAATTTTTTAATTAGATTCATATCGGCATCAGCATCTGGGTTTTCGGTGGTAAGTAGTTTGTCGCCATAAAATATTGAGTTAGCGCCTGCAAAAAAGCACATCGATTGCATTTGCTCGTTCATGGCATTTCGCCCTGCCGATAAACGCACATAACTGTGTGGCATCATAATACGCGCTGTTGCAATGGTACGTACAAATTCAAAGTGATCTAAATCGTCTATGTTTTCAAGTGGTGTGCCTTTGACTTTTACAAGCATATTAATAGGCACACTTTCTGGTTGTTGCGGCAAATTAGCTAGCTGCATAAGTAGCCCATAACGGTCGCTTGCTTGCTCGCCCATACCGACTATCCCGCCCGAGCATACTTTCATACCGGCATCGCGTACGTGATCGATGGTATTTAATCTATCTTGGAATGTACGGGTTGATATAATTTGCTCGTAATACTCAGGCGATGTGTCGAGGTTATGGTTATAGTAATCAAGGCCTGCTTCTCGAAGCTCATGGGCTTTTTCGTTTGTGAGTTTACCCAGCGTCATACAGGTCTCTAACCCTAGCTCTTTTACTTCTTTAACCATTTGCGAAATGTATGGCATGTCTCTGTCTTTTGGATCTGACCATGCAGCGCCCATACAAAAACGTGTTGCGCCTTTTTGTTTTGCAAGGCGTGCTTGCTCTACTACTTTTTCTACTTCAATTAAGCGTTCGCGTTCTAAATCTGTTCGGTAATGCCCCGACTGCGGGCAGTACTTACAGTCTTCTGGGCAAGCGCCTGTTTTAATTGATAACAACGTAGAAATTTGCACTTCATTTGGGTTGAAGTTAGCACGGTGAACCGATGCGGCTTTAAAAAGTAAATCGTTAAATGGCATTTCAAATAATGCTTTAACTTCAGCGTGGGTCCAATCATGACGAACAGGCGCAAGTTCCATAATACTCTCTTATTTTTTTTCATAACGGTGATATTGGCTTAGTCTACGAGTTGAAGTACCATTGTCAACGAAGCCCACCAAGTTAAAGTTTACATATGATTAAAAAGAATACGATTGACCTTGATTTTGATCGTGACCACATTTGGCACCCATATACATCGATGACTAAGCCAATTCCGGTATACCCTGTTACACACGCAAATCACAACATTATTTACCTTGAAACTGGCGAGCAATTAATCGATGGCATGGCCTCCTGGTGGAGCGCAATACATGGCTATAATCACCCTGTTATAAATAACGCCATGATTGAGCAAATTAATAATATGAGCCACATTATGTTTGGCGGTATTACGCATAACAGCGCGGTAGAGCTGTGCAAAAAATAGTAAATATAACGCCGCCTAGTTTAACTAAAGTGTTTTTAGCCGACAGCGGATCGGTAAGTGTTGAAGTAGCGATTAAAATGGCGCTGCAGTATTGGTTAAGCCAAGGCATTACAACAAAACAAAAACTAATGACGCCTTACAAGGGCTACCATGGCGACACCTTTGCAGCCATGAGCGTATGCGACCCCGTTAACTCAATGCATAGTTTATATAGCGGTTTTTTACCTGAGCATGTATTTGTACCCGCACCGGTTAGTAAATTTGATAGCGAGTTTAACCAAACTGAAGCCAAAGAGCTTGAAGAATACTTTAAAGCAAACCACAGCCAAGTAGCCGCCTTTATCATTGAGCCAATAGTACAAAACGCGGGTGGGATGAACTTTTATCACCCTGATTATTTAGCCTGCGTACGTAAATTGTGCACCCAATATAACGTATTGCTAATTTGCGACGAAATTGCCACAGGCTTTGGCCGTACAGGTAAATTATTTGCTGTAGAGCACGCCAATATAGAGCCCGATATAATGTGTATTGGTAAAGCATTAACTGGCGGCTCAATGACGCTATCGGCCACTATCACTAGCGATAAAATAGCCATTGGCATAAGCGAAGGTGAAGCAGGCGTTTTAATGCACGGCCCCACTTTTATGGGCAACCCGCTTGCCTGTGCTGCAGCCTGTGCAAGTATTGATTTATTACTTGAGCAAAACTGGCAACAACGAATAAAGCAAATAAACACCCAGCTACAACAACTTAATAATTGCAGTGAACTAGATGCGGTTGCCAATGTGCGTACCTTAGGTGCAATAGGTGTTGTTGAACTAAACGAGGCTGCGGGCAATGTTGATGTTGCTAAAATTCAAGCTTATTTTGTAAAGCAAGGTGTATGGATACGTCCATTCGGTAAACTAATTTACCTTATGCCACCATATATAAGTGACGACACCAGTATAAAAACACTGTGTGATGCCATTTATAATGCCATTAAAGGCAAGCATTACGTTTAATAGTCGGTCTCAATAACTAATCCTATTACAAGTTATAGCGCTATTTACTGTAACCTACCGCTACATTTAGTGTTTTTATCTATTAAGCGAGTTTGTGGTTATTGATCTCACTAACCATAAGCTATATGATAATGGCTATCATTTACAATTACTCTTTTTGGACTTTTCTGCTATGAATTTATTATTTACACCAGCCAAAACTTTAGGTGCAAGCCTTTTACTAGCCTCGGCGTTTATGGCTCAACCAGTATTAGCTAACGGCCCTATTGGCGAGCATGTTAATCATCTTCAAGCTAACCTTAAAAGTTACGCAGAAGAAGTAGAATGGATGGTAGGCAAAGTTGATACCATGGTAAGCGACTACGATACTAAAGGCGCAAAATCTGTAAAAACTGATGATTTAATTGAATATTGGGAATCAGTTAAGTTTCACAGCGCAATAGAAACTAACTTTGTACCAGTATACGCTTCTATTTGGCAGGGTCTTTATGGCGTAAAAATGGCCATTGATAATAAGCAGCCTGCTGAGGAAGTTCGTAAACAGCAAAAAGCGATGAACATAGCCTTGTGGCAAGGTCTTGGGGCTGTTAAGCTTGCTGCAAAATTCCAGCAAAAAGGCTTGTTAGACACTGTAAAAGCAACCGCTACAACTCAAATGACACAAAGTGCCACAATTGATGAAATTAAGCACAAATTAGACCGTGTAGTAGCTAAATTTGCTGAGCGTTTACGAGACGAAGCAACTGAAATTGTTCATGATACTTATCTGCACCTGTTTGAAGGCGTTGAAGGTACTCTTATTGAACAAGATGCAAAACTAGTTGAAGTGCTGGAAAAAGACTTTAACGTAACACTGCCACAAGCCATTAAAAACAGCAAAAGCGTAGACGAAGTACGCGATGTGATCAGTGACATGCAAACAAAATTAGACCGCGCTAAGGTTTTAATAGAAAAAGCCGAAAAAGCTCGTAAGGATGTATTTTAAGTGAAGCGTAGGACCTTTATTCAAGGCCTAGCTGCGTTAGGGGTGGTTGGCTCATTGCCACTGCCTTTTTCTCGTGCGCTAGCCGCTGATATAGCAAACCCTGTTTCTGTTGACGATTTACCAAAGCTTAAAGGCGAGTTAACCCTTTATTTAGGCCGAGGCGAAGGTGGTTTGTATGAAAACGTATTACAAGCAATCCAGAAAAAAAATCCAGACTTTAAACTCGGTATACGCCGTGGTCCTACAGCTGCTTTAGCAAATACCATTGTTGCAGAAGCTAAAGCCGGCGTTCGCCGCGCTGATTTATTTTGGGCGGTTGATTCAGGCGCGATTGGTTTAGTAACCGATGCAGGACTTGCACAACCTATCCCAGGTGATTTATCTGCTCAGTTACAACCACAATTTAGATATAAAGAATGGGCACCAGTAACTGGCCGTATTCGTACATTGCCATATAACACGTCGCGTTTAACTAAAGATCAAATTCCAACAAGTATTATAGAAATTGCCGACAGCGATTTAAGTATTGGCTGGGCGCCCGCCTACGCTTCTTTTCAATCGTTTGTAACCGCAATGCGAATTTTAGAAGGTAATGACAAAACCGCTAAGTGGCTTAAAAAGATTCAAAAACGTGCTAAAACATACGCCGGCGAGCTAGGTGTTGTGATGGGCGTTGAACGCGGTGAAGTTGATATTGGTTTTGCAAATCACTATTACACTTTGCGTTTAAAATCAGGTAAGCCTGATGCCAAGCTAGATTTAGCATTTACACAAAATGATGCGGGCTGTTTAGTTAATGCATCGGGTGTATTAGCGCTTAACGACGATCCGCTTGCTACTAACTTTATGCGTTACTTACTAAGTAAAGAAGTACAAGGTTACTTAGCCAGTGAAGCGTACGAAATTCCGTTAGTAAATGGTATTACCCAACCAGAGGGTTTACCGTCACTTGCTAATATTTCCCCACCTAAAGTAGATTTAACACAGCTAGCTGATTTACGCCCTACTATAGATTTGATGCGAAGCAGCGGCGTATTGTAATGAAAATACCTACCTCTTATCCAATGGCGCTGCTTGCAGCGCTTGTTGCGCTAACCCCTGTTTATGTATTAATTGTGCTTGCAAGCGATGCAAGCTCAGTGTTTGACACCCACAATCTGCAAATTTTAGGTAACACGTTATCGTTAATGGGTTTAACGGTACTTGGATCTATTTTAATTGGTGTGCCACTGGCGTTTATTAGCGCGTATGTGCATTTACCATTTAAAAAGCTCTGGCTGGTTGTATTTGCCGCCCCGCTGGCAATTCCCAGTTATATTGGCGCATTTACACTTTATGCTGCTTTTGGCCCCGGTGGCGAAATAAATACCTTAACAGGAATAGAAACACCATCAATGTATGGCCTAACAGGTGCCGCCATTGTAATGACGCTTTATACCTTCCCGTTTGTAATGATGACAACTCGCTCATCTTTACTGAGCCTTGACGCGAGCATGGTTAATGCCGCGCGTACGCTGGGCATGTCGATGACGCAAAGTATATTTAAAGTTATATTACCCCGCGTAGTTAACGGTATTGCAGCAGGCTCTTTGTTAGTCGCGCTTTATACGTTATCAGACTTTGGTACGCCCGCAATGATGCGCTTAGATACCTTTACCCGCGTAATTTATGTTGAATACAACGCCTTTGCGCTAGGGCGCGCTGCAATGCTTTCACTTCAACTGATGGTTATTGTTGGCTTTTTACTTTTAGTTGAATCACAAATAAAAACAGCGCCTGAGCGCCATGGTCGTCCGTTAATTTTATTTCCAAACAAATTACAGTTAAGTGCAATGTTTGTTACGTTTGCACCTGTTTTACTGCTTGCTATTGGCTTGCCTTTGGCTATATTTTCGCTTTGGTTAGCTCGCGATGGTTTTAGCTCATTTGATTTTAATATTGCATGGAACTCTACGTATGCATCAGGTATTGCGGCAATTGTAGCTGTTATCGTTGCGATCCCCGTTGCACATGCTGCACTGAGTGGAAAAGCGGGTCGTATAATGGAGCGTGTTACTTACTTTGGTTTTGGTATTCCAGGCATAGTAATGGGCACAGCGCTTGTTTACGGTGGTTTGCAGTTACCGTTTTTATATCAGACACTGGGATTGCTTATTATTGCTTATATGCTGCGATTTTTACCACTTGCTGTAGGCTCTGTTAGAACAAGCACTGAACACTTAGATCCAAGCTTAGTAAAGTCTGCGCGCGTATTAGGGGCAAGCCCACGAGAAGTATTTACTCGCATAACACTACCTTTAACTATGCGCGGTATTATTGCCGGTGCAGCACTGGTGTTTTTAGAGTCAATGCGCGAACTAGAAGCCACTCTACTACTTGGCCCAACAGGGTTTGAAACACTCTCTACTTATTTATGGCGTGTATACGAAGCGGGCTATTTTGGTCGCGCCGCTATTCCTGGATTATTGTTAGTAGTGATATCTGCCTGCGGCTTAGCTATTATGATGTCTGGCGAAAAACGCAACCAGTTTGAACATTAAGGATTTAAAAAATAATGCTATCTGTAAGTCAGTTGTCTATAGATTATGGCAGTAACCGCGTAGTAAGCGATTTAAACTTTTCGCTGGGTGAAAACGAAATCCTTATGCTTGTAGGGCCAACAGGTTGTGGTAAAAGTACAATTTTACAAGCCCTTGCTGGCCTTATACCTATTAGCGAAGGCGAAATAAACACGGGTAAATGGCGCGCTACTCCCAAATTAACACTACCTCCTGAAAAACGCAGTGTAGGTATGGTGTTTCAAGATTTTGCGTTATTTCCGCACTTAACCGTACAGCAAAACATTTGCTTTAGATTAAAAGATACAGCCCCTGCTGAGTATTGGATAAACCTACTTGGACTGAACGATTTTAGAGATAAAAAACCAGCAACGCTTTCTGGCGGACAAAAGCAACGTGTAGCACTTGCGCGCACCCTTGCCCACCAACCTGACTTTGTATTACTTGATGAGCCGCTTTCAAACTTAGATGCCGCCCTTAAAGACATGCTTCGTTGGGATATTAGAAACGCACTTAAAGCCGCTGGCGTACCCGCTATTTGGGTAACACACGACCAAGAAGAAGCACTCTCAGTTGGCGATCGCGTTGGTGTGCTTAAAGGCGGCAAAATTCAGCAAATTGATACACCAGAGCGCTGCTTTAGCACGCCAAACAATCGCTTTGTGGCACGCTTTTTAGGTGAAGCCAGCTTTATTAGCGGCCAATTTAGCCAAGGGCAAGCCACTACCTCAATTGGTAACGCGCCCGCTCATGGCGTTGACTGTGAAAGTGGCGACGTGGATGTACTACTTCGACCAGACGATGTGTTACTTGTTCAAAGCAGTATTGGCAATAACGGCGAAGTAATTTGGGTACGTTTTGAAGGTGGCAGCCGCTTGTGCGCTGTAAAACTTGCGTGTTCTACGGTTGTAACTAGCAGAGTAAGCCATGAAGTTGTGGTAAACCCTGGCGATGAAGTGCATGTATCACTAAGCACATCGCACCCACTAGCCGTTTATAAGTCTATAGATTAATATCTATACCTAACTCAAAATTAAGAGGAAACCTCATGAACGGACCAAACCCCAATAATCCTTCACCAATGGAAGGTTTTCCTCAAGTAGGTTTTTTAAAAAACTATATTACTTCTACCAATATTGAAGTAGGCGATTATACATATTATGACGATCCTGATGGTCCTGAGAATTTTGAAAAAAATGTGCTTTACCATTTCGATTTTATAAATGACAAACTACTAATCGGTAAGTTTTGTGCGATAGCTAAAGACGTTACTTTTATAATGAATGGCGCTAACCATCAAACTTCTGGATTTTCTACTTATCCATTTTTTATATTTGGTAATGGCTGGGAAAAATTTGCACCAAAATCAAATGATTTACCCTTTAAAGGCAATACAGAAATTGGTCATGATGTTTGGATTGGTTATAACGCTACAATTATGCCCGGGGTAAAAATTGGCTGTGGCGCTATTATTGCCAGTAAATCAGTCGTTACCTGCGATGTACCTGCTTATAGCGTTGTAGGTGGAAATCCCGCTAAAGTGATAAAAACCAGATTTGACGATAAAACAATAAATACGCTGCTAGATATAGCTTGGTGGGATTGGAGCAATGAAAAAATCACTGCTCATTTAGATGCCATTACACAATGCGATATAAAAGCCTTATCTAATCTCTAAGTGATTACCACTCAAACATGTACGCCATTTTACTTATTGTTTTTAGTGGGATGTGATGGGAGTTGCGTTTAGCGTATAAATGCTGCATTGATTTGTCTTTCACTTCACCCACTATCACTTCTTTTACTTGATAACCTAAAGCGATAGCCGCTTGCGAATACGCTACAAACTCCCACTTTTTAATATTAGTGTTATCTACAATTACCAAAGGAGTGCCTTGGGAAAGTGCATTTATAAAACGCGCTAAATTTAAATTATGAAATTGCGGTAATTTAAACTTATCGAAATGATACTCGCCTTGCTCATTAATAAAGTAATCATCTGTTGAGCAAATTAGGTACTGGCTTTCGTCAGCGCCGCCTAATTCGTCGGCAAGGTTTTGCGCGTAATAAGACTTACCACTTCCAGGTAGTCCACGTAATATAAAAACTTGTTTCATAGCATCGATTTTTTAAGTGTGAATAAAAATAAATTTAATTAGTTTGTTAATAATGCCACAAAATCACTAAATTTGAGAGTAACAAATAACATTAGAAGTAATAAACCCTCTAAAACTGCTTAAAAATAAACCGCATGCATAAAAACTTTTAAAGAGTTGCCCACAATAGTTTTTTTATTTAACTTTACTAGGTAAGATACAGGGTTCAAGTGCAGCGCCGTTTATGTGCAATTTATGCCCGAGTGTTGCGCACAGTTAAAATAAAATAGTTAGGCAACTTATATCATTGGAGTGAAGATGAGCCATTTAGCGATTTCAGAGCTATTAAAAGGCAATGTTGCGGTAGACAGCCAAGTAACAATTAAGGGCTGGATCCGTACTCGCCGCGATTCAAAAGCAGGAATTTCATTTTTAGCCGTTCATGACGGTTCGTGTTTTGATCCTATTCAAGCGGTAGTTCCTAATTCACTGAATAATTATGATGAAGTTACTAGCTTAACAGCCGGTTGTTCTGTGTCGGTTACTGGTGTTTTAGTTCAATCTGCTGGCCAAGGTCAATCTTACGAAATTCAAGCTAACTCAGTGACTGTGTTAGGTTGGGTAGAAAACCCAGATTCATACCCAATGTCGGCAAAACGCCACAGCATTGAGTACTTACGTGAGCACGCTCACCTTCGCCCTCGTACAAATATGATTGGCGCGGTAACTCGTGTACGTAACTGTTTAGCACAAGCTATTCACCGTTTTTACCACGAGCAAGGCTTTTACTGGATCAGCACGCCAATTATTACGGCAAGTGACTGTGAAGGCGCTGGCGAAATGTTCCGTGTATCAACGCTTGATATGCAAAACTTACCACTTACAGACAAAGGCGATGTTGATTACAGCGAAGATTTCTTCGGTAAAGAAGCATTCCTTACTGTATCTGGTCAGTTAAATGGCGAAACTTACGCGTCTGCAATGTCAAAAATTTATACATTTGGCCCTACATTCCGCGCAGAAAATTCAAATACATCTCGCCACCTTGCAGAATTTTGGATGGTAGAGCCTGAGGTTGCGTTTGCTGATTTAGAAGACATCGCAAAACTTGCTGAAAACATGCTTAAGTATGTATTTAAAGCAGTACTTGAAGAGCGCCGTGATGACATGGAATTTTTTGCACAACGTGTAGAAAAAACTGCAATTACGCGTTTAGAAGAATTTGTAGAAAAAGACTTCGCACAGGTAAATTACACTGAAGCAGTAGAGATTCTTATAAACTGTGGTAAAAAGTTTGAGTACGCTGTTGAATGGGGTGTAGATTTACAATCTGAGCACGAGCGTTACCTTGCTGAAGAACACTTTAAAGCACCAGTAGTTATTAAAAACTACCCACGTGACATTAAAGCATTTTACATGCGCCAAAACGAAGACGGTAAAACCGTTGCCGCAATGGACATCGTAGCGCCTGGTATTGGCGAGATCATTGGTGGTTCACAACGTGAAGAACGCCTTGATGTGCTTGATGCGCGTTTAGAAGAAATGGGCTTAAACAAAGAAGATTACAGCTGGTACCGCGATTTACGTAAATACGGTAGCGTCCCACATTCAGGCTTTGGTTTAGGCTTTGAGCGCTTAGTTGCTTATGTAACAGGTATGGGCAACGTACGTGACGTTATTGCCTTCCCTCGTACTAAAGGCAGCGCAACTTACTAATATTTAGTAAGATGTTTATAAATACTAAAAACCAGCCAATTGGCTGGTTTTTTTGTGTCTTGAATTAACCGTATAAAAAAAGCCGCAGCACTCAAAGAGCACCACGGCTTTCAACCAGAATAAGTTTGTTTATTTAAAGGCTATAAAGCACTCTCTAACTGTGGCAGTACTTCAAACAAATCAGCCACTAACCCGTAATCTGCAACTTGAAAAATAGGTGCGTCTGGGTCTTTATTAATCGCGACAATTACTTTTGAGTCTTTCATACCCGCTAAATGCTGAATAGCACCGCTAATACCTACTGCAATGTATAAATTAGGCGCTACAATTTTACCTGTTTGACCAACTTGCATGTCGTTAGGTACAAAGCCTGCATCAACCGCTGCGCGCGACGCACCAATAGCTGCACCTAATTTATCGGCAATACCATTAAGTAATGCAAAGTTTTCGCCGTTTTGCATACCACGACCACCCGATATAACCACCGTAGCAGCCGTAAGCTCTGGACGTTCTGACTCTGTTTGTTCAACACTTACAAAGCTACTTAATTGTGAATCTGACACAGTATCAATATTAGTAACAACCGCTGCTGATTGCTCACCTTGTAAATCAAAGCTACTTGCACGTACGGTAATTACTTTTTTACTATCGAGTGACTTAACCGTTGCGATTGCATTACCTGCATAAATTGGACGTTTAAATGTATCGGCGTCCACTACTGCGATAATTTCAGAAATTTGCGCAACATCTAATAACGCAGCAACACGTGGCATAAAATTTTTGCCTGTTGTAGTAGCACTTGCAACAATGTGGCTGTAGGTGTCGCTAAGAGATAAAACTAAATCGCTCATGCTCTCAGCTAACTGATGTTCATAAACGCTATTATCAGCAACTAAAACATTATCTACGCCATCAATGCTGGCAACTTGTGAGCTCATTGCGCTTAAGTTGTTACCTGCAATTAGTATATCAATAGGAAAACCCATTTTTACTGCGGCGTTAATAGTTTTTGAGGTTTCTGGTTTTAAGGCACCGTTGTCGTGCTCTGCAATTACGAGTGTTTTCATTTAAATCACCTTTGCCTCTGTTTTTAATTTTTCTACAAGCTGTGCAACGTCTTCTACAATAATTCCTGCGGTGCGTTTAGCTGGCTCTTCTACACTTATTAATTGCATACGCGGTGTTAAATCAACACCAAGCGAATCTGCTGCTATTACTTCAAGCGGCTTACGTTTGGCTTTCATAATATTTGGCAGTGATGCGTAGCGAGGCTCGTTTAAGCGTAAGTCGGTTGTAACAACTGCCGGTAAATTCAGTGCCACCGTTTGCAGCCCGCCATCAACTTCGCGGGTTACGTTTACTTTGCCATCTTTAATAACCACTTTTGATGCAAATGTACCCTGCCCACGATTAGTAAGCGCAGCGAGCATTTGACCTGTTTGATTATTATCTGAGTCAATTGATTGTTTACCTAAAATGACAAGTTCAGGCGTTTCTTGCTCTACAATTTTAGCGAGTAGCTTTGCAATATGAAGTGACTCGAGCTTTTCATCGGTTTCGATGTGAATGGCTTTGTCAGCACCCAATGCTAATGCTGTGCGTAATTGTTCTTGCGATGCTTTAGGACCAATAGTTACGGCAACCACTTCACTGGCTGTGCCGGCTTCTTTGAGGCGAATTGCTTCTTCTATGGCAATCTCACAAAACGGGTTCATTGCCATTTTTACGTTGGTTAAATCAACGTCGCTGTTATCACTTTTAACGCGTGCTTTTACGTTGTAATCAATCACTCTTTTTATTGGTACGAGAACTTTCATAGGAACTCCATAATTATTTAAACCTACAAGGTAACGTGCACGTCAACCTATTTATTTTATGAAATTAGACTACTTCCTGTTGACGTAAACGTCAACCTAAAATAACCTTTAACTATTCACAGTCTGTAACGTTTAATTTGCAAGGTTAAAAATAGGCTGTACACCTTATTTAAATGCGTAGTAAACATTCAAATAAGTCCGTCATAGATAAAGAGGTTATTATGGTCGAACGTGAAACCATGGAATTTGATGTAGTAATTGTTGGTGCAGGCCCTGCTGGGCTTTCAAGTGCAATTAAACTCGCGCAATTAGCACAAGAAAAACAACAAGAGTGCATGATTTGCGTAGTCGAAAAGGGTTCTGAAGTAGGTGCACATGTACTCTCTGGTGCTGTTTTTGAAACCAAAGCTTTGGATGAACTACTACCTAATTGGCAAGAGCTTGGCGCACCGGTTACAACCAAAGTAACTAACGATGAAATTTATTGGTTTAACAACGAGCAAAAAGCGACATCAATCCCCCACTTTGCTACACCAAAAACATTTCATAATGATGGTAACTACATTGTATCTATGGGTAACGTGTGTCGATGGCTTGCAGAGCAAGCTGAAAACTTAGGCGTCGAGATTTTTCCAGGATTTAGCGCACACTCTTTAATAATTGAAGATAAAGCAGTAAAAGGGATTATTACTGGCGATATGGGTGTCGACAAAGACGGTAATGAAAAAGACGGTTACATGCCAGGCATGGAGCTTCGTGCAAAATACACTATTTTTGCAGAAGGTTGCCGTGGTCATTTAGGTAAACAATTAATTAATGAGTTTGCACTTGATGCAGGTTCATCGCCGCAGCATTACGGTTTAGGCTTTAAAGAAATTTGGCAAATTGATGAAAGTAAACATGAGCTTGGCAAAGTTGTTCATGGTACAGGTTGGCCACTTAGCGGCGATACTAATGGTGGTGCATTTATGTATCACAGTGAAAACAATCAAGTTGTTGTTGGTTTAATTGTTGATTTAAATTACTCAAACCCACATTTAAGCCCGTTTGATGAGTTTCAGCGAATGAAACACCATCCAGTTTTTAAAAACGTACTTGAAGGCGCTGAACGTATTGCTTACGGCGCGCGTGCTATTGCTAAAGGTGGCTTGCATTCATTACCAAAAATGCATTTTGCTGGTGGTTTACTTGTAGGGTGCGATGCAGGCACACTTAATTTTGCAAAAATTAAAGGTAATCACACAGCAATGAAATCGGGAATGATTGCCGCTGAGGTTATTTTCGAAGCGCTGCAAAATGAGTTAGCAAATACCGATTTAACTAAATACCAGACAGCGTTTGAGCAATCGTGGGCATATAAAGAGCTATATCAATCTCGTAACTTTGGCCCTGCAATGCACAAACTTGGTAAGTTTATAGGTGGTGCGTATAACACGCTTGATCAAAATATTTTTAATGGCGGTTTACCTTTTACATTTAAAGATAATACGCCCGATCACTCTACCCTTGTTGATGCAAAAGCTGCTGACAAAATTGCGTATCCAAAACCAGATGGACAACTTAGTTTTGATAAACTCTCAAGTGTGTTTTTATCAAATACTAACCACGAAGAATCACAGCCGTGTCATTTAAAGCTTAAAGATGCGTCAATTCCTATTAACGTAAACCTAGTTAAATTTGATGAACCCGCACAACGTTATTGTCCTGCTGGCGTTTACGAAGTACAAGAAATAGCAGGCAATAAAGAGTTTGTTATTAATGCCCAAAACTGTGTGCACTGTAAAACTTGCGATATTAAAGACCCCAGCCAAAACATTACGTGGGTAACACCTGAAGGCGCTGGTGGACCAAATTACCCTAATATGTAACTAAATTATGCGTCGTATAGTTATATAACTACGTTTTTTACATATAAATTATAAACATATCCTAAATTGCAGGGGCTTCGGCCCCTTTTTTGCGCTATGCTCATATGCAGTATTAATAAATGAGTAATATCTATGCCGTCGTCAAAAGTTGTTTTTCGTTTTTTAGCAGAGCCTACCGATGTAAATTTTGGTGGTAAAGTTCATGGTGGAGTCGTCATGAAGTGGATTGACCAAGCTGGTTATGCATGTGCAGCTGGCTGGAGTGGTCATTATTGTGTAACAGTTTCAGTTGCTGGGGTTAAATTTAGACGTCCAATATTAGTAGGGCAAATTGTCGAAGTAGAAGCTAAAATAGCGCATACCGGTAAAACAAGTATGCAGATATTTATTCAAGTACGTTGTGGCGATCCAAAAACACAAAATATGGTTGAAACAAATCACTGTGTTATAAGTTTTGTCGCAATGGACGAAACGGGTTATCCAGTAGAAGTGCCTGAATTTAAAGCTGTGACAGACGAAGATTTAAAATTAGAAAACTACGCTATTAAAATGAAAGAAATAGCAATTGAAACTGAAAACCTGTTACACAATGTATAACTTTTAGCTGTTCTGTAAATTCAAAATGTAGCTGTGTAAAAAACTCATGTTGTTTTGTAAAACGTACAAAACCGCTTAGAAAACAAATCACTACAAAAGCTCGCATTGCTTAAAAACCATACAACCCCTTGCGATAACCAGTACTAAAGTAGGTATTGTGAGGGGTTTTTGCTTGTTTTTAAAATTGGCATGTTCACTGCATTTATATAATTGAAGTTTGATTGACTTAATCGAACATTAATTTTTAATTGTAAAGGAGCTATTCACAATGATTAAAACACTTTCTCTTTCTGCACTTGCATTAGCAACACTGGGTTTTAACACAGCAGCACACGCTGATATTTCTGATTTTGATTCTCCACGTATTTATACTGGTATCGGTTACGGTCAATATTCTTTTGAGTTTGAAGACAGTGACAACGACACTGACTTTGACGACGATGCACAAATGCTCAAAGGGTATGTTGGTACTCAATTTAACGAGTACTTAAGCTTAGAGCTTGCTTACCAAAACTTTGATGAAGTTAGTGACATAGACAGTAAAGCTGAGATTGATGGCGTATCACTTGCCGCACGCCTAGGGCTTCCTCTATCTGAAAGCTTCACTGTATACGCAAAAGGTGGTTGGCTTGAATGGGACGCAGACTACACACAAGACTTACCAGTAGGAAGTATATCAACTTCTACTGATGGTGGAGATGCGTTTTACGGTGCAGGTATTGAATATGCGCTTACAACAAATGTTCAATTTCGTTTAGAGTATGAACGTTACAAACTTGACGATGATATTGATCCAGACATGGATGTAGCGTCTGTATCAGTTCAATACATGTTTTAATGAGTCTTTAACATGTATTAATAGGGTAAGCTTAAGAGCTTACCCTTTTTTGTTTTAAGGCCTGCTAATTTTCATCATATAGACCAAGCAGTCTATAAATAATAAACTTATTCACATTAATGCCATAGTCGCTAAATAAAGGTAGAATAGCGCTCTATTTTATTTGTATCCGAGTACTATGAGCGATTATACCATTTCGGCTATTGGCCACATTGAATCTCCTTATAAACAAAAGTTTGCTATACCTAGGCAACCTCGTTTAGTGCCACAAGCCAAGGCAAAACTTATTTTTGCACCTGATTTTAATCGCGAAGAGTTTGTACGTGGTTTAGATGAATTTACTCATATTTGGTTGTTATTTCGTTTTCATGAAACGGCCGATAAAGGTTATTCTGCCATGGTTCGTCCACCTCGTTTAGGTGGCAATGAACGAAAAGGTGTATTTGCTACACGCGCTACATTTAGACCAAACGCGATTGGTATGAGCGCAGTAAAGCTCGAAGGTATTGAGTATAAAAACGGACAACTTAGTTTATTACTCGCTGGCATTGATTTACTTAATGGCACACCCATTATCGATATTAAACCGTACTTACCTTATTCAGATGCTATGTTTGACGCCAGTGCTGGCTTTGCAGATACACGCCCAGAAACACAAATGACGGTTGAATTTAGCCCTCAGGCAATTGAGTTTGTTAATGCGCAAACACAGTACCCAGATTTACATGATTTTATAGCTAATGTTTTAAAACAAGATCCCCGCCCTGCCTATAAAAAACAAAAAGATGGCGAGCAAAGCTACGGTATGACTTTGTACAATTATAATATTCGCTGGCAAGTCAATGGCGAGCATAACCTAGTAACAAGCATAGAAAAAAACTAAATAACTCACTTAGCGCTTTAGTGTAAAAGCATCCGCTGTTAAACTTAAGCTCTATTAAAAGAACATAATTACTCTATTTCGGAAAAAACATGCGTACAAGCCAATATATACTCGCAACACTTAAAGAAACGCCATCAGATGCTGAAATCGTATCGCATCAGTTAATGCTTAGAGCCGGTATGATCCGTCGCGTCGCTTCGGGTTTATACACTTGGTTACCCTCTGGTTTACGTGTACTACGTAAAGTAGAAAACATTGTACGTGAAGAGATGGACAAAGCTGGCGCCATTGAAATGCTAATGCCAGTTATTCAACCGGCTGATTTGTGGGAAGAGTCTGGTCGTTGGAATGAGTTTGGTCCTGAGCTAATGCGCTTTACTGATCGTCATAATCGTACATTTGCACTTGGACCAACGCACGAGGAAGTGATTACTGATTTCGTTCGTAAAGAAATTAATAGCTATAAACAGTTACCAGTTACTTTATACCAAGTACAAACTAAAGTACGCGACGAACGCCGTCCTCGCTTTGGTGTGATGCGTGCTCGTGAATTTACAATGAAAGATGCCTACTCTTTTCACCTAAGTGAAGAATGTTTAGATGCAACATATCAAGCGATGCACAAGGCATATTGTAATATTTTTGAGCGCTTAGGTCTTGATTACCGTCCTGTTATCGCAGATACAGGCTCTATCGGCGGAAGCGTATCGCACGAGTTTCATGTACTTGCTGAATCAGGTGAAGATGCCATTGCATTTAGTGATGGCAGCGACTACGCCGCTAATATTGAAAAAGCAGAGGCGCTTGCACCAAACGATCCACGCCCTGAAGCATCAAAAGAGCTTAAAGCGTTTCCAACTCCTGACGCTAAAACTATTAACGAGCTTAAAAAACACTACGGTGTTAAGCCACATCGCGGTGTTAAAACGTTAATTGTTTATGGCACGCCTGATGAAAACGAAGTACGTGGTCTTGTAGCCATAGTACTGCGTGGCGATCACGAATTAAATGAACTAAAAGCTGAAAAGCACCCGTTAGTAGACTCTCCGCTAGAAATGGCAACAGAGGCTGATATTGTTGCTGCTATTGGTGCAAGACCTGGTTCACTTGGCCCGGTTGGCCTGTCGATGCCAATTATTGTTGATAGAACGGCTAACGTACTTGCTGATTTTGTTGCCGGTGCTAATAAAGATGACGAGCATTACAGCGGCATTAACTGGGATCGTGATGTAACTAATTATGAAGTTGCTGATATCCGTAATATTGTTGAAGGCGATATGAGCCCATGTGGCCAAGGCGTTTTACAAATTAAACGTGGTATTGAAGTTGGGCATATTTTCCAGCTTGGCACTAAATACTCACAAGCAATGAAAGCGGGCGTATTAAACGAAGACGGTAAAAACCAAACAATGACCATGGGTTGTTACGGTATTGGTGTTTCACGTATTGTTGCTGCTGCTATAGAGCAAAACAACGATCAATACGGGATCATTTGGCCAAAATCAATCGCGCCATTCGATTTAGCAATTGTGCCAATGAACATGCACAAATCGCATCGTATTCCTGATATTGCAAATGACCTTTACCAAGGTTTAAAAGAAGCAGGTCTTGATGTGTTATTTGATGACCGTAAAGAGCGCCCTGGTGTTATGTTTAACGATATGGAACTCATTGGTGTGCCATTTACGCTAGTAATTGGTGAGCGCAACCTTGACGAAAACAAAGTTGAGCTTAAAAACCGCCGCACCGGTGAAAAGCTAATGATTGATATCGACACAGCAATTGATGCAATTAAAGCGGCTGTTAAAGGTTAATAACACGCACGCTTAAAATAGACTAAAAGGCCGCATTTAAAATGCGGCCTTTTTGATGAGCGATAATAGCAATGCATAATAATAGCTGCTCAATGACTCACCTTTTCTAGCTTTGTAGAAATCTTTTAATTACGTGCCTTGGTGTAAATTGTCATGGAGGCTTCGCTAAAGTGTCTCATAAGTGTCATTAGATTTATCTACAGTGTTTAATTATTACACTATGGATGACGGGCATGACAAACAATCAACTGCGTAAAAAACAACATTATCCAGCCATTTGGATATCTGATGTTCATTTAGGTTACAAAGATTGTAAAGCTGATTACTTACTTGATTTTTTAAACTCGGTAGAATCCGACACACTTTATTTAGTCGGTGATATTATCGATTTATGGTCAATGAAACGTCAGTTTTATTGGCACTCTTCACATTATCAAGTATTAAATTCTATACAACAAAAAGCAGCTAATGGGACACGCGTCATTTATATTCCCGGCAATCACGATGAGACGTTTCGTAACTACGTTGATCAAACTTTATTCGGTGTTGAGGTCCATCAGCAGTTTATTCACACCACTAAAGCTAATAAGCGATTCTTGCTAGTTCATGGTGATGAATTTGATATCGCAACTCGCTATAACAAACTCATTAGCATAGCTGGTGATGCAGGATACGACTTTTTATTATTTTTAAATCGTTGGATAAATCGTATACGTAAAGTATTTGGTGGGAATTACTACTCACTTGCCGCGTGGATCAAAGCGCGAGTACACAAAGCCCGTGAAGCTATTGCAGCCTTTGAGGATGCCGCAATCCGTGAAGCTAAAAAACAAAAAGTAGATGGTATTATTTGTGGACATATTCATCACCCTAAAATAAAAGTGGATGATGGGATTATGTATTGCAACGATGGGGATTGGATTGAGAGCTGCACGGCACTTGTAGAGCAAAAAGATGGGAAAATTGAGTTATTACATTGGTCAGAAACGCAAACCGTGCTCGACAGTGCTGATATTACAAAACTAGCTGCACCGATAGTCAGCTCAGTAGAAGCTAAACCAAAAAAATCAGCTGCATAGCAGCTGAACACTTACACAATGGATGTGATTCAGTTTAACCAAGTCAATAGCTTACTCTTTAGCGTTTGTGGCTTTATTGGCTTAGTAATATAATCGTTCATCCCTGCAGCTAAACAGCGCTCTCTGTCACCTTCCATCGCACTTGCTGTCATAGCAATAATTGGCACATACGAATATTCACTTCCCGCTTTACCACTTCTTATTGCGCTAGTAGTATCGTAACCGTTGAGATTTGGCATTTGACAATCCATTAAAATAATATCGAAGGTTTGACCCTCATGTAGTTTTAATACCTCTAATGCCTCTAAGCCATCTGATGCCGTGGTTATTTTTACTTTCGTATGTTTTAAAATAGCTTTAGCAACTTCAACGTTGATCATATTATCATCAACTAATAATACGTTAAAATTCGATAAGTCTGGCTCTATAGCTTCTTCAATTAAATGGTTAGCTGCTGCAACCACAAGTTCATTATTTGCGCCGAATAAACTCGCTAACTTGTAGCTAAACTGATCTTGGGTAAGTGGTTTATTTAAAATATGGCTATATTCGGCCACTATCGTAGACTGCTTGTTTACTACCATATCACGTAAAATCAGCACATATTTCTTATCATATTGATTACAAAAACTAATGAGGGCGTCAATTTGTGGATGCTCATCATCTATAATTAATAAGTCGGCATCAAATGCACTATGTCCACTAAAATAATCTAAGCGGACAATTTTATCCTTATCTATTTTACACGCATGTATTAGTAAATTTGTGACGTTGTTAAATACGTTATCACGCGCAATTAATGTTGCCACGTTAATTGATGTCGCTAATTCAATGCTGGTATTTAACTTTTTCTGCTGTGCAACATGCAACTCTACCGTAGCAATAAAAACACTGCCAATCCCTTTTTTACTAGTAACCGTAATATTGCCTCCCATCAACTGGGCTAACTTTTTGCAAATAGATAAACCTAAACCTGTTCCACCAAAGTGACGAGTCGTACTTGAATCCTCTTGTGTAAACACCTCGAATAATCTATCTAAATTTTCAGGAGCAATACCAATCCCGGTATCTTTGATCGTAAAACTCATTAACAGTTTAGAATCGGTGATGTACTTAGAGCCAATTGTTAAGCTAACCTCACCTTTGTGGGTAAACTTAAAGGCATTATTAACTAAGTTTATCAAAATTTGTTTTAAGCGGTGACTGTCACCAATCACCATCCGGTCGATAACGTCTTTTGTATCTAAAAAGACCTCAAGTCCTTTTCGTTGTCCTTGCAATGCTAAAGAAGTAATCATATCACTGCATACGGTGACAACATCAAAAGTATGATTATCAATATCGAGCTTTCCGGCTTCAATTTTAGAGAAGTCTAAGATGTCATTAATTAAGTTCATTAATGAATGTGCGCTGCTGTTAGCTAATTTCAAATAATGATGCTGTTGCTCAGATAACCCCTCCTCTTTTAACATTTCAAGCATGCCTAATACGCCGTTCATTGGTGTACGAATTTCATGAGAAATGTTAGCAACAAAGTCACTTTTTGCTTGGCTAGCTGCTAGGGCTTGATCTATAGCGCGTTCTAGTTCTATGGTTCTTTGGGATACTTTAAGCTCTAAAGTACTATTCAAACCTTCAAGTTCTGATTGTATGTTTTTCAGTGAAGTAATATTTCTTAAAATCGCAGCAACTTGATAGCGATTGTTATACACATCAAAAATACTACTGAGTGTGATCGAATAAAATTGCTTGTTACCAAATGCATCAGTATAAATAGCTTCGAAGGGCATTTTTGCCCCATCAATTATAGTTTCTTCAATACAATTACTATCCGCTTTATTTAAGTTGAATAGTGAAATGAAATCGTTTTCTTTGTCCTCGAGAGCACTGCCAAATACATTTTTAGCCGTGTTATTAAAATGAACAATTTGTCCCGTTTCTTCAATTGTAAAAATAGCGTCCAAAGAATTTTCTATTACTTTATTATTTTGCTCTTTCAATGAATGTATAAGTAATTTACGGTTTATGAATCTTTGATATATAGAAGTTATTATTAAAAATATGCTAAAAAACACTACGAGTAAAATAATGAAATTTTGTCGCCTTTCACTCACTTTTAACAATAAATCATGAGTATTTAAGCTAACAGCTAATTCAAGAGGGAGCATCGCGATATCTCCTTCAAAATAAATCCGTTTTTTTAAGTAGTATTGTTGAGGGTAACTATTTATTGGTAGTGTATTGCCAACAGACATTTCTTCGGCTTCATTAAATTCATCATCCCAAGTCCTACTTTGGTTAAACTCAAAGCCAAATCGTAAGTCAGTATCTGGATGGTATAAAAATTCTCCTTCATTATTCATTAAGTAAATAGCAACGCCCTTTGGAGACTCTACAATTAAGCTTTTAAATAATTCGTCTGCAAAATAATTAGTGACTAGCACTGCAAACACTTGCTTATGTTCATCGAAAACAGGTTTAGCAACTCGAAAAGTACTAATGTAAGGCTGCTGTATTTCGCCATTTTCTCGATTGTAATTTATGGGGGAAATGTAAACTGAATTTGCATCTAATATACTGGCTTTAATTACGTAGTCTCGTTGTCCTTTTTGTTGTAATTGTTCTCCATAGAGTCTAACTAGGCTGCCAAGCTCAGTACGATCGACCCGAACAACTTCTTGGCCACCGTCTGCTAGTGTAATATAACGTGCCTGTAATATGCTTTCGTCTGTTCGCATAAAACCCGAAAATATACTTGCTAGTCGTTCTTGCCAGACCGCAATTGGCGTACCCAATAGTGGATCTATCAATTTATGTTCTGTGGCACGAGAAATACCTTGGATTGGTGGTGTAGCATCTAGAAATCGGATAGCAGTAACGCTGTCTTTAAAGTGCTTTTTTAAAGACAGCGTTTTTGTTTCTAATTCTCTTTTTAATTCAATTTGAGCCGTATTATAAACGTCACTTCTTACTTTTTCCTCAAATAAATAAAGCGAGGGTAATGAAATAACTATAAATGTTATTACGACCAAAAGTATCAGCTTGTTATTTTTTGTGCTTCTTAAAAAAATATTCTTTTTTAACATTTACCTTCGCCACTAAATTGAGCTACTAAACAGTATAGAGTATTGAAAAATTAAATATCCTAGCAACCAGAACTTACAGGCCTATAAGGGCTAATTTTTCAATATTCAGCTTTTAGTTACTTAAAGATTGATCACCTGAGATGGCATCGTAAATCCATTTTATGTACTAATTTTGCAATTATTTTATTAGTAACGGGTAACTATTTACGTATAAGTTTTCAGCATTCAAGATTGAAACTTGTTCCGTCAAGGGGCTATATCGCGGCGCATGGTTTATAACCTTTGGGCTAGCTAGCTGCTCCTGCGTTACCTTACTGACTTACATTAACAATAAGTAAGATGTCTGCGGATTACTAACGCCCTTTACCGACTTCAATATAAGCGACAAAGAGTCAATAGCCATAAGGGAGAATGCAATTGGCAGCGTATGTTTGGCATTTATGCAGCGCTATCGCCTATTTATAAATAATCCCTTATAAGTAACACCACATTATTTAGGCTGTATTTTGACTAAAAAACAGGTCTATTTTTGAAATTTCACCCACAAAAGTTCAACACGCCTAACCTAAATTAATAAACACTGAGGTAATTATAAGCATAGAGTACGTTAATACGTTCTGAACAGATCTGAACATTGGGAACTAATGACCATGAGAGCAACATTCGTAAACAGCTGTTTAAAAGATTTAAAACCAATCCGCAATAATACTTAATCAATTTGAGGGATTAAACCTGACTTTAACTGCGTTAAAATTCCTGTTATACGACTGCATGGATGCAGGAGGTAGGAGGTAGAGCAATTAGTGATAACAATTAAATAAAGAAATTTTTGCTTTGTTATCAACATAATTTTCTTACTTCAAAATAGGTCACGTAATTAAGGGTATTGGTGTTATTGATGATTTCCATAATTAAAATCAACATATAAAAATAGCAGCTAAACGCTGCTATAAAACTTAAATATACGCTTACTGGCTTTGGTAATAAATTACCAAAGCCAGAATAACTTTATATCATCTAAAAAGTACATCTTCGCGATTAAACCACTTAACGCAAAAGGCCAGTAGCCCTGCTGCAATGATTGCAGTGGCTAAAAATATTAAGCCTATGAATGTGTAATCAACAGTCCCTTTTACTATTTCTTTAATCGCTAAAGCCACGTTTGTAACTGGAATAAATGCTGTTTTAGCAGTGAGTTCCATATTTGGCATGATTGAAATAATAATAGGGAAAAATACGCCCATACTAAGTGGTGCCATATAGTTTTGCGCTTCTTTAAACGTGCGAGCATAGATAGATATAGCCAGAGCTAAGGCCGAAAATATAGCTGCAACCGGTAATAATAGTAAAAATATCATCAGTAAATCGGTAACTGCTAATGTACTAAATGCCGCTTTAATAAAATCAAGATCGGCAAATGCGAGCGCCAGTGCTATCCAGCAGCCCATACTTAAGACCGTTATGGTTGTGGAGGCAATGGATGTAGTTAACAAGGTTATAAATTTACCAAGCACCAGCTCTGTACGCGTAATAGGTGTAAGTAGGAGTGTTTCTAGCGTGCCGCGTTCTTTTTCGCCAGCGCCTAAATCAATAGCGGGATAAGTTGCCCCCATCAATACTAATGGAATAAGTAAGTAAGGTAAAAACCCGCCAATTTTTTCGCCAAGGTTTTCACGTTTATCGGCTGTATCCACTTTTATCACTTCAATTGGGTTAAGAATAGATTTTTGAACAGACTCTTCAATACCAAAACTGATTAGCTTTTGAGTTTGCAGCACGTCACTGTATTCTTTTGCGAGTTCTTTAACGCGTTCGAATAAAAAGTTGATAGATTTTGAATCGTTAAAAACAACCTGCCACTGGCTTTGTTTTCCATCGTCCAATGTTTGCACAGCATGACTTGGTAAATAAATACCCATATCAATATCGCCAGCGATTACACCAGCTTTAAGCTCATCAATATTGTTAAAGGTTTTATCCCCTTTATAAAGCTCAAAACTTTTGTGATAAAACACTTTATCTGTAAACTCTTGTGCGTATTCACCGTTGATAATCGCGTAAGTGTTTACTTTTTGCTCAGCGTCCATTGCAGCTTGCGAGCTTATAAATGCCATTACGGCAAACAATAACGGAAATATAGCAACAGGGAGCGCGACAACAAATAATAGCGTTTTTTTATCGCGTAATAACTCTCTTAATTCCTTTTTAAATACCTCAAACATCATGTTTCTCCGTTAATATGTTCATAAACGCTTGGTTAAGCTCATCACTATTACCTGCTTGTTTAAATTCATCTACTGTTCCGTCAAAGCAGCTAATACCTTCGTTAATTACGGCGACACGGTCACATAAAAGTGCAACTTCATCTAGATGATGGGTAGAAAAAATAACAGGTGTACCCTGCGCCTTTAAACCTTTGATAAATTTAATAACGGTTTGTGTTGTCATTATATCAAGGCCCGTTGTTGGCTCATCAAGTACCACAACTGCTGGGCGATGAACAACTGCACGCGCTATATTTGCTTTTTGCTTCATTCCCGTTGAAAGGTTTTCTGCCCGTTTATCTACAAATTTATGCATATCAAGCAATGTAAATAGCTCATCACAACGCGATGCAATATCGTTTTTATCCATACCGTGGAGCTTTGCAAAATACTCTATGTTTTCTTTTACAGTTAAGCGGCCATACAACCCTGTAGAGCCTGATAAAAATCCAATAGACTTACGCCCTAGTAGCGGTTTTTTTACAATATCGTTTCCGGCAATCGTTATTGAGCCTTCATCGGGCTTTAACGCGGTTGAAATCATTCTAAGTGTCGTCGTTTTACCCGCACCATTTGGGCCGAGCAATCCAAGTACCTCACCTTTAGCGCAGCTAAAACTAACGTCTCGTACTGAGTGAAAGTAGTCTTTATCTTCACGAGGATCGATGTCGTCTATTTTATTTTTTTGTGATCTTTAGTTAGCTTAAATTTCTTTTTAAGCCCAGCAACTTCTATCATGTTCGCATCCTTCGTTTCGCTCTAAAATAATCTGTATTGTTGTAAAAAGAGTCGTCTTTATTTTCGTCATACCAGCCTGGCACACCTAATAAAGGCAGTGGTGAAAGCTTTTTGTTATCGGCTAAGCAGTTATCTGTATTAATCATCTCATAAAGGGCTTGGTCAAGGTACTGGTATTGAGTTACTAAATCTTTACAAAATATTTCATTAGGTACACAAACAAATAACGCTTTACCCGTTAAACCTATATAAGGCTTTGTTAGCATTTCATAATTAGCATGACCAAACATAAAAGGTTTTATTGTTTTACCCCACTCATGTTTGTGTTCAACAAATGCAGTTTTCCATTGGTGATCGCAAAGCCACTGCTGCCATTTACTTTCACTTATAGCTAATACAACGCCACATTCATCAAAAAGCGTTAGTGCATTACGATGCTTGGTACGCTGTTGCAGTCCATGCTCAGCTATATCTTGCACATGTCTATGGTTTATTAACGCTTTGGTTTTTGGAAATAAACACCATATAAACCCACCAAATAAGTCATGCCAATTCTCACTGCGTGTAGGTACAACACCCGTTTCAAAAATAACTTGTTCATAATAACGATCGCCAAAATCTACTTTTGCATCATCTTCAAAAGTAATAGGAATATTATTCTCATTTATAGCGGTTAAAAATGGAGAAAACCACTGCGGCGCAGGCCAATCTGTTAGTTCGTTAACTTTAAATAGCTCACGTAAATGCGCAAATGCACCTGTTTCTAAACTACTGATTTGCCACTGCTCGGGGGGAGTAAAACGCTTCATTTAAACCTTTAACAATTTATGCCTATAATTTACGAGAAGTTTACCGCAAAAACTGGTTCTGCTTAATAGAAGTTAATATACTAATCACAACTTAAAACAAAAAAGAGCTGACATGAAACATTATTTCTCTCTCACACTCCTTGCTACCGCTGTTTTAGCTGGTTGCGCAACAACAAGTATTACCCCAACTGATGTAACAAATGGATATAACAGTATTCAAGCTGATGAACTGGCTAAACATGTAAAAGTACTCGCATCGGATGAGTTTGGTGGCCGTGCTCCTTCATCACCTGGCGAAAAGCTAACGCTTGATTATTTAACTGCGCAGTTTAAAGCTTTAGGTTTAAAACCAGGTAATGGCGACAGTTACTTACAAGAAGTGCCATTGGTTTCTTTAGAAGCTGATTCGAACATGGTGCTTAGTATTGGTGGTAAAGACTATCAATATAAAAAAGACATGGTTATGGGTAGCAGCCGCATTAGCGCACAAGAAGGCATAGAAAATTCTGAACTTGTATTTGTGGGCTACGGAGTTAATGCACCTGAATACAATTGGAATGATTACGAAGGATTAGACGTTAAGGGCAAAACGGTTGTAATGCTGGTTAACGATCCGGGCTTTGCAACAAAAGACCCTGCTTTATTTACTGGCGATGCAATGACTTATTACGGTCGTTGGACATACAAATATGAAGAAGCAAGTCGACAAGGTGCAGCTGGCGCAATTATTATTCATGAAACAGCACCTGCGTCATACCCATGGTCGGTTGTTGAAAACTCGTGGAGCGGTGAGCAGTTTGGTTTTCAAAAAGAAAACAATAATATGGATCGTGTAGCCGTTGAAGGCTGGGTTACAACTGACGTAGCAAAAGAGCTTTTCACTAAAGCAGGTTTAGATTTTGATACCGTTAAAACAAATGCTGCTAAAGGTGCTTACCATGTTGATATGGGCGATTTAACTGCTTCTGTTAATGTTAAAAATACGATTAAAAAATCGGTGTCGTATAACTTTATCGCTACGTTACCAGGAAGTGAGCAAGTAGATGAGCATGTTATTTACTCAGCTCACTGGGATCACTTAGGTACAGACAAAACACGTAAAGGCGATCAAATTTACAACGGTGCTCATGACAACGCAACGGGTACAGCTGGGCTAATTGAAGTAGCTGAAGCCTTTACTAAATTACCTAAGCACCCTAGCCGTTCAATGACATTTTTAGCGGTAACGGCTGAAGAGCAAGGCTTACTTGGCTCTAAATACTATGCAGCAAACCCAGTCATTGCAGCGAATAAAACAGTCGCTAACATAAACATGGATAGCTTAAATTTATTAGGCAAAGTAAAAGACATGAATGTGGTTGGTATTGGTAAATCACAAATGGATGAGTTTTTAGCAACTGCAGCTAAAGAGCAAGGCAGAACAATATCAGGCGATCCTAAACCATCATCAGGTGGTTATTACCGCTCTGATCACTTTGCATTTGCTAATATGGGCATTCCAGCCATGTACGCAGGCGGTGGCACAGTCGCAGCTGACGAAGAAACGGCTAATTACCGTAAACGCATGAGTTTAGTACTTCGCGGTTGTTATCATCAACCATGTGATCGTTACCGTGATGAATGGGATTTATCGGGTGCTGTTCAAGACTTGCAATTGTTTTATAAAGTAGGTTTTGATATTTCTGAGCAAGAGCAATGGCCGACGTGGAATACAAATTCAGAATTTCAACGTAAATAATATAAGTCGAGTTTACCATCAAAGGTTAAATTTACAGCAATGTGTTTTTTATTTTTAGGCTAGGTAGCCTATTGTGGTTATAACCCACGAATAGGTGATATCGACACATAAATGGATACGCACATTGTTTTATTTTAATCGGAAATTCAAACAAGCATTCGATTTAAATTAATGCAAATGATATTGATTATCGTTTAATTAAAATATACAGTGTGACTTAGATAATTTATTAGGTCGCATTGTATGATTCTACTCTCTCACTTTGGTTTAATAACTCCCGCGTCAAGACAGTTTATAGGCCAAAACAAACGTTTATTGCTACCTTTATTTATATTGGTTTGCTTAGCATTACCTACCTTACGTGAAATTACTGTGACTGCATTAAGCGATGCTTTTTTTCAAGTGAGTGTGTTTGTTGCTGCTACCCTTTTGATTTATTACTACGCTATAGAGCATTTACCTCAACTAGAGCTGAGTTATTTAAGTGCTAAGTCGCCTATTTTAGAAATTAGTTTTGCTGCTGTTTTAGGTGCATTACCTGGCTGTGGTGGCGCTATTATAGTTGTTACGCAGTTTACTAAAGGTCAAGCGAGCTTTGGCTCTATTGTTGCTGTGCTAACAGCAACGATGGGCGATGCTGCTTTTTTGCTACTTGCCACACGCCCTACTGAAGGTTTAATTATTATGGGGATAGGATTAACTGTCGGTATAGTAAGTGGATTACTTGTTAATGCAATGCACAGTAAAGATTTTTTACGCCCAACAGCGCAAGAACAAAAACATCAAATTAAAATTTTACCCACTAATATTATTAAAATTAGTAAACCTGTGTGGATGATAACAATTGTACCTAGCTTAATGATTGCTTTCTTAATTGCATTTAATGTCGACTTCACAAAATTTGGCACAAATATAGATACTGTGATCAGTATTTTTGGTGCCGCAATGGCACTCTTTGTTGTCAGTATTTGGGCATTTTCGTCAAAGGGTGAAAGTTATAAAGAAGTGACCTCAGAAGATGATACCTGTAATCCTCCTTCTAAAATAATTAAAGTATTACAAGACACACACTTTGTAACTGCATGGGTAGTAGCCTCTTTTATGTTATTTGAAATTTTAGTCAATATTGCAGGACTGAACTTAAAAACGTGGTTTGTACATTACGCCTATTTAGCACCGCTTATTGCAGTTGTTATTGGGTTTTTACCTGGCTGTGGCCCGCAAATAATTGTCACTACATTGTATATTCAAGGCATTATTCCCTTTAGTGCTTTAGCAGGAAACGCGATTTCTAACGATGGTGATGCGTTATTTCCAGCAATAGCAATGGCTCCTAGAGCTGCAGTGATAGCTACGCTTTATACATCTATTCCCGCTTTACTTGTAGGCTATGGACTCTATTTTTTGGTTGATATCTAAAGATATACTGTAAATTATAAACACAAAAAAGCTCAGCAATTGCTGAGCTTTTTGCTAAAACATAGTAACTTACTCTGCTGCCACAAAACCTTCTTTAGGGTTTTGGCCAAAATCGTTTTCACCTTCGTGAGAATCTTGCGCTAAAAAGATAATTATAACTATCCAACCAATAATAGGTACTAACCAAAGTAGCTGCCACCAACCAGAGCGGCCAGTATCATGAAGGCGACGAGCACCGGCGCTTAATTGAGGAATTAATAGTGCAAGGCTATAAATAGTGCCAATAAGAGCTATACCAAGTACTTCATCAACTACTGATAATGCTAAAGCGATTAAAAAGTTAATCAAATAAAACATCCAAAAAGCTTTGCGGCGATTACGACCTGAAAAATCTGCGTAGCTACGCAACGCATCCATATAATATTCCATAATAATATTCCTTAATGTTATTTTTTATATTCCCTAATGGGCTTGATTTCAATTACTTTTTAGTAACAATTGTATCTTAATTAAAAACAGTTCATATTAAAACAAAAACCAGCTTAAAGCTGGTTTTTTATTACACATTAACAATTGAGTTATTAACTCATTGCCATCATCATTGCCGAAGGATTTTCTAAGTACGATTTCCATAGGTTATTAAAACGAGCAATAGTCCCGCCATCAATAACGCGATGATCGCCAGACCAACTCACTTGCATAATAGCTTTACTCACAACTTGCCCACTTTCGTCAAAACGTGGTAGATGCTGTAGTTTACCAAGCGCAACAATTGCCACTTCTGGTTTATTAATGATAGGGGTTGCGATAGTGCCGCCAATTGCACCAATATTAGAGATGCTAATCGTCCCACCTTTTAAATCATCCGGTGCAACACGCCCTTCTCGCGCTGAATGAGTTAAGCGAGTTAAATCATTTGCCACATCAACAATGCTTTTACTCTGACACGATTTGATATTAGGGACTAACAAGCCAATTTTTGAATCAACCGCTATACCAATATTATGATCGCTATAATAGGTAAGCTCTGAGCAATCATCATTCACTTTTGAATTAAGTACAGGGTACTCTTTCATTGCTAGCGAAAGTGCTTTTACAAAAAATGGCATCATGGTGAGCTTTACGCCTTGTGCTTTGTACTGCTCTTTTAAAGCGCTACGCAAAGCGATTAGCTGTGTTAAGTCGATTTCATCACTAAACGTAAAGTGCGGAATAGTTGAAACCGAAGCCACCATTTGCTTGGCCATGGCCGCTTTAATGCCTTTAATTTGCTCTACTCGTACGCCACCGCTTTGATTCTGCGTTTGGTTTTGCACTGCACTTTGAGAAGCATCGCTATTAAGCGGTGAAGTATCAATAGTATTTGGCACTTCGCCTTTTACAAACTCTTCAATATCTTGCTTGTAAATTCGACCATTTTTACCACTACCTGGTACACACGTTAAATCAACATCAAGTTCACGTGCTTTACGGCGAACCGCAGGCGACGCCACCGCTTTTTGATTGATAACTTTTACAGCTTGCTTTGTTTTAACAGTGGCAACTTTTTCAGCGACAGCATTAGTTTGAGCCTTTACGACCGCTTGGTTTATATCAACACTTGGCTTTACTGCACTGCCTGCAATTGTCATTTGAAACAACGGGCTATGTACTTTTGCTATTTCACCTTTTTGGTAATATAACTTTTGCACTGTGCCTGTATATTTTGCCGGAATTTGTACTAATGCTTTGTCGGTCATTACGTCACAAACCGCTTGGTCTTCTTCTATTTCATCGCCTTCTGCGACTAGCCAATCAACAATCTCACATTCGACAATACCTTCACCTATATCTGGTAGTATAAAGTCCTCAACTACATCAGATGCATTGTTATAAGTTTGATTTTCAGCTTGTACTAGCTCTTCTACTACTTCATTACTCGTACTATCACCAGTTACATCCATAGCAAATAAAGGGGCATGTACTTTAGCAATTTCACCTTTTTGATAATATAGCTTTGTAATAACACCATCATGCACTGCCGGAATTTGTACTAATGCTTTGTCTGTCATCACATCACAAATTGGCTGATCCTCAGATACGGTATCGCCTTCTTGAACTAGCCACTCAACAACTTCGCATTCAACAATGCCTTCACCAATATCGGGTAATATAAAATCTTTAGCCATGGTAACCCCTAAAAATCCATTGATTGTTTAATTGCAGCCAACACTTTTAGTGCGTCCGGTACATATTCTTTTTCAAGTGCCAACGGGTATGGTGTATCTAAGCCACATACACGTAAAATTGGCGACTCTAAATGCAAGAAACACGCTTGTTGTATTGTTGCTGCTATCTCGGCACCAAAGCCATTAGTTATGGGCGCTTCATGGCTCACAATTAAACGGCCGGTTTTAATAACCGATTTAGCAATCGTTTCAACATCCCATGGTAAAATACTACGAAGATCTATTACTTCACAGCTTATACCTTGCTCGCTTGCTTGCTGTGCTGCCTCTTCAATAATCTCCATTTGAGCACCCCACGCTAAAAGCGTAATATCGGTGCCCTCTTGTACTACTTCAGCCGTGCCTAATTCAATACTATAATCATCTTCAGGCACTTCGCCTGTTGATGCACGGTATAAACGCTTAGGCTCAAAAAATATGACCGGGTTATCATCTTTAATTGCAGCACGTAATAAACCTTTAGCCTGATAAGGGTTACGCGGTACAACCACTTTTAAGCCCGGTGTATGCGCAAAATAAGCTTCGGGTGATTGCGAGTGATATAAGCCGCCTGCAATACCACCGCCATAAGGCGTACGAATAGTTAAGTTACCCACATTAAATTCATTACCACTACGGTAACGAAATTTAGCAGCTTCATTTACTATTTGATCGAACGCTGGAAAAATATAATCAGCAAATTGAATTTCTGCCAATGCAGGTGCACCAAATGCCGCTAAACCATTAGCAAAGCCTAAAATACCTTGCTCGGTTAGAGGCGTATTAAAAACACGATGCTTACCGTACTTTTCTTGCAAGCCTGATGTTGCTCTAAATACACCACCGAAGTAACCAACATCTTCGCCAAAAATACAGGCTTGAGGGTGTTCGTTCATCGTAATATCCAGGGCAGAGTTAATTGCGTGAAGCATGTTCATTTTAGCCATTACTTAATTCTCCCTGCGGTTACTGGGTAAGCATCTGGATGCTGCTTTATATGTTCTTTTAATTGTTCGTACTGGCGTTGCAATAAGGGAATAGGTGTATCGTAAACGTCTGAGACCAATTCTTCTAAAGCAGGCTTGGCAACAACTTCAGCACGCTTTAGCGCTGCTAAAATTTCTTCACGAATCGACTCTTTTGCTTTTATGTCGTCTTCTTCGTTTAACCAGTCTTGCTTGACCAGCCATTTTCTAAATTTATCAATAGGACACGTTTGATGATTCGCTTCTTCTTCTTTAGAGCGATAACCACTTGGATCGTCTGATGTAGAGTGCGCGCCTAATCGATAAGCAATTGATTCAATAAGTACAGGTTCACCTTGTGTTGAGGCTATTTCCCGTGCTTTTTTGGTCGCTGCATACACTGCAAGTGCATCTGTGCCATCAACACGAATTGTTTTAATACCATAACCAACACCACGCGAGGCGATACCATCGCCTTTAAACTGCTCATCAGCAGGGGTTGATATTGCATAGCCGTTATTACGTGCAAAAAATATAACCGGCGCTCTGTGAACAGCGGCCATATTTAAACCGGCATGAAAGTCACCTTCTGATGCAGCACCTTCGCCAAAGTAACAAATAGTCACATTATCAATTGTGCTGGCAAGCTCGCCTGTTTTAGCGTCGATGTGCTTTATTTTTTGGCCATATGCATAACCCGTTGCTTGTGGTATTTGCGTACCCAATGGCGATGAAATCGTCATGTAGTTTAGCGCTTTAGAGCCATAATGGATTGGCATTTGGCGACCTTTGCCTAAATCCAATTCATTTGAAAACATTTGGTTCATAAATTGATCAAGTGTAAAACCACGGTAATGCAATGCAGCTTGTTCACGATATTGCGCCATGATCATATCGTCTTGATCAAGTGCAGCAGCAGAGGCTGTAACTGCGGCTTCTTCGCCTAGGCATTGCATATAAAAACTAACACGGCCTTGGCGCTGCGCGCCTTGCATACGTTCATCTAACAAACGTATAAAACGCATTGTTTCATATAACTTAATAGCGGTATGTTTTGAAATGTCAGGTGCGGTTGCACTAGGATGGATGTCGCCGTCCTCAGTTAAAATACTAAGGGTTGGAATATTAAGTGCTTGGCCATCAATAAATTCAAGCGCGTGGTTAATATTCAGCGATACGTTATTTGGATTACTCATAACCTACCTTCTTTTGTTGTCGGTAAAACAGTGCCCCTTTAAATTATTATTGTGGGTGATTGTTGCTGGTTAAACTTTGCAACATCTGCACTATCTTTAATTAAAGCTGCCAACACTTTACGTTAACGTAAAGTGTTATTCAACAAATCTGGGACAAAACAAAAGCAAATACTGGCTAAATAAGTGGCAAGTTAACGATACGGCTACTTTAATTAATAGTAATCATATAGTTAACTTTAAGTTACTAGTGGTCTGATGAGTCAAATTAGATGAAATTACTATCAATATCCATTGGAATAACAGTAAGGAGTGCTCTTTGCCCTAATGCTACGCTCGCATTTGGAAAAATAATAGCCTCTCCTTCAACGTCAGCGTAAATCGCTGTATCACCGTCGGTTGCAAGTAGTTCACCTTTCGCAAAGCCAGTAAAGTTCTCGGCATCGTCAGAAAAAGGAAAACTAAAATTGTCCTGTGTCCTGTTAATTGTTCTATGCACTGAAAACAACTCAAAGTCTTCTGCATTAAATTTAAGGTATTCAACGTCAGTTTGGCTAATTAATGCAGTCAGTGTTTGCTTTGTTTTTTCAAAACGTGTCATATCGTTTTGCCCAAATGGCTTAACTTGTCCAAGCTCTACTGTAAACGAGTCTGCACCATGTACAAATGACGAATAATAGCTAAATGTTGTTGCAGGAGATTTCATCATAAGCACGGTATTTACACCACAGCTCAATAAAAATTGTAACTGCGACTTTTTCCATGGCTTACCATGTAAAAATGGATACACGGCAAACTTTTCATTCTTTGATCCACGAATAGCAGTATGTAGATCGTAATGACATCGGCTGCTGCCTTGCTCGCCACGGGCATAAAAATCGCTTACGTACTGCTCAAGCTTTGCAGCGCGGTTTCGCTCATTATTCATTGGTACACCTTCAACTGTATGGTGACCATTAAATAATCTATTTAAGTTTTCTTCTACAAAACGCAGGCCAATATTAATTGATTGTGGATTACCGTAAATAAACAAAACACGCTGCTTAAGTATCAGCTCGCCTTTTATAATTTGTTTAATGAGCGTATCACAAATTTCAATTGGCGCAGTTTCGTTACCGTGTACAGCGCTTGAATAAACTACATCTTTGCTTGTTTTAACAGCAGGTTGAAACTCAATTACACCGGTATCGTGTATATTTACACGAGTCCCATTATCTAAAACAAACTCACCTGCATCTAAATGCCATTCGTTGTCACGACTAAGCGTTAAAAAATCGCCAGTTTGTTTTAATTCATTTAAGTAAGATGGATTGGCTGACATATAATAAGCCCTTTAAAAATAATGTGAGAGTAGACTCTTATGCATATATTTTTATAAATACACAAGGTATAGAAACGAAAACGGCTGAATAAATCAGCCGTTTTAAAATTATTAGATTAAGTTAGCTTATAACTGAATCTACAAGCTTTTTAGCTTCTTTTTCAAGTAACGCTAAATGCGCTTCACCTTTAAATGATTCAAGGTATATTTTATAAATATCTTCAGTACCCGATGGACGCGCTGCAAACCAGCCATTTTCAGTGACCACTTTTAAACCACCAATTGCCGCATCGTTACCTGGTGCATGAGTCAATTTTTGCAAAATAGGCTCGCCAGCAAGTGTATCTGCTTTAACATCAGAAGCACTCAATGCTTTTAAACGTGATTTTTGACCGCTTGTAGCAGGTGCATCTAGGCGTTTATAAATTGGAGAACCAAACTCTTGTTCTAATTCTTTATAAAGCGCTGATGGCGTTTTACCTGTCACAGCAAGTATTTCTGCAGCGAGTAGCCCCATTATGAAGCCGTCTTTATCTGTACACCATACAGAGCCATCAAAACGTAAGAATGCCGCACCGGCGCTTTCTTCGCCACCAAACGCAAGTTTGCCTTTACTTAAGCCTTCAACAAACCATTTAAAGCCTACGGGTACTTCTTTAACTTTACGGCTGTTACGAGCAGCTACTTTGTCAATCATAGAGCTAGAAACCAATGTTTTACCAATTTCTACGGTTTCATTCCAATCACGGTGTTTAAGTAAGTAATCGATTGCCACTGCTAAAAAGTGGTTTGGATTCATTAAACCATCTGGCGTTACAATACCGTGGCGATCGTAGTCAGGGTCGTTACCAATAGACACATCAAAATCATCTTTTAATGCAATAAGATTCGCCATTGAATAAGGTGATGAACAATCCATACGAATTTTGCCATCTTTATCAAGTGGCATAAAAGCAAAACGTGGGTCAACAACATCATTAACAACGGTTAAATCTAAATTATATTTTTTAGCAATAACAGGCCAAAAATTAATACCCGAACCACCAAGTGGATCGATACCAATTTTGATACCTGCATCGCTAATTGCTTTTAAATTAACGATATTTGCTAAATCATCAATATAAGGAGTCATTAAATCTTCGTAGCGGATAAAACCTGAACGTGAAGCTTTGGCGAATGGGAATAACTCAACTTCAACTAAATCTTCTAATAAAAGTTGATTTGCTCTGTCTTCAATCCATTTAGTGACGTCGGTATCAGCAGGCCCGCCATTAGGTGGGTTGTATTTAAAGCCACCATCTTCAGGAGGGTTATGCGACGGGGTAACTACAATACCGTCTGCAAGCTCATTTGGGTGTAGCTTATTATGACTAACGATGGCATGACTGATTACAGGTGTTGGTGTAAAGTCACCGTTTTCTTGCGTTATCACTTGCACTTCGTTAGCAACTAAAACTTCAATAGCTGAATTAAATGCAGCCTCACTCAGTGCGTGTGTGTCTTTACCTAAAAATAACGGACCAAAAATATCATTTTGTTTTCTGTAATCACAAATAGCTTGAGTAATCGCCAAAATGTGTGATTCGTTAAATTTAACATCGTAAGAACACCCACGGTGGCCTGATGTACCAAAAGCAACGCAATGCTCAGGATTCTGCTCAAGATCTGGTTCATTTAAATAATAGGCAGATACTAATTTTGGAACATTAACCAGTGCCGATTGTGGAGCAGTTTTACCTGCGCCTGAGTGAATAGCCATTATATTTCCTTACAGGTAATCGCGAATTTTTTCAGCTTGCTCTGCACTGTAACCAAGGCAAAGAGCCACTTCATGAAGCATCATTTTTTTACGCGTTGTATTAGAATTCGTCATAACCCAATATTCACTATCAGTTATGTTTTTAGGATTCATGCTACTGCCGCTATTAACTAAGTCTTCTTTGCTGGTAGCAAAGTAAACACGGTCGCGGCCTTTTATATCTAATACAGCCGAAAAGTCAGTTTTATGTGTACGGTAAAATGCACTTAAAATAAACAAAAAACGTCCAACAACGCCCTTTTGCATTGCCAGCTCTTCTTTATTTAGTACATTAAAAATATTATCACTTTTTTGCTGCACAGGTGCGTGAGCTACAGGTGTTTGTTTTTTTGTAGTCTCAGCAGCCGTTGGGTCTGAGCTTTTTAATGTAGCAGTGGACGTAGTCGCAGTTTGATTGTTTTGAGTTAGTTCTACGTTTGCGGTTAGAATTTTTTCGCCGCTCAGATTTAATAAACGACGTAAAATAGTGGATGCACTTTCACCAATACTTTGCGTATTGCTTGCAATATATTGATATAATTCGTCGTCTATGTCGATTTGTTTCATGTTATTCCTGTCATTACGGGTCACATTTCTTTCTCCCGTGTGATTATACCCAAACCAATCAGAAATGCGAGTTACAACAAGCACTCCCGTAAACATATTAATATTTACTTGATTGTTGTTGATTTAACAAACAAAAGCCCAATTGAATAAATAGTCGCTGTATTTTTTGCTTTTTAGAGCAATGCTCGGCAAACTATGGCCAAATTTTCAGGAGGCTAGTATGCAGTTAAATTACAAGCAACAAGGGCAAGGTCCTAACGTTATTTTGATCCACGGGCTTTTTGGATCATTAGAAAACTTAAATGTTATTGCAAAGCCATTAAGTGAACACTTTAATGTTATAAACGTTGATTTGCGTAACCATGGTCTGTCACCTCATAGCGATGAAATGAATTACCCAGCAATGGCACAAGATATTGTTGAGTTATTAGCCCGTTTAAACATAGATAAGGCCCATTTAGTTGGCCACTCTATGGGTGGTAAAGTGGCAATGGAATTAGCACTTACCCATCCTGAGCTGGTAAATAAATTGGTTGTACTTGATATTGCACCTGTTAGTTACCCCGCTCGCCACACAAAAATACTGCAAGCATTAAAAGCAGTTTCAGCACAATCAATCGACGATCGAAAACAAGCTGATGCAATTATGCAGCCTTTTATCGAAGAGCTTGGAGTTCGACAATTTTTACTTAAAAGCCTCGCTAAAAATGAAGAAGGTCGTTTTGCGTGGCGATTTAACTTAAATGTGCTCAATGAAAAATATTCGACAATCACATCCAATGTTAATGAAAACAATTCTTGTTTATGCGATACTCTTTTCATTAAAGGCAACGATTCTGACTATATTTTGCCCGAACATCGTACTGCAATTACAACACGCTTTAAAAACACCAAGGCTAAAATTATTCATGGAGCAGGTCATTGGCTTCATGCTCAAAAGCCCCTTGCTGTTAATAAAGCGATAAATGACTTTTTAACTGCGATTTAAAGTAATTTTAATCGCGTGTTTTTGATTCTGCGCACTAAATATATCAATATTTATATGCTATAGTACGCGCCGTTTAATTTAAAGGTTATACGTTGATGGTCAGTCAGTTAATTAACGAATTTGATACCCTAGGGTTGTATTTTGGCTTAGCCGGTATTTTCATATTCATCGGCATGGCAATTAAAGACGTACTAAAAAGTGGTAATGTACCAAAGTTCGGACAATACATTGTCTGGGGCGTGCTCTTTTTAGGTTGTTCAGGCTTTATTGCTAAAGGGCTTATTCAAGTATTTTGGCAAGGCGCAGGTGTAGGTTAAGCATGGCGAAGTCAGAAACAGATAGAACTACACTCGATTTATTTGAATACGAAAAACGCCCAGGCAGGCCTAAAACCAATCCCCTTTCACGGGATATGCAGTTAAAGGTAAATAAACGTAATCAAATAAAAAGAGATAAAGCACGTGGTTTAAAACGTGTTGAATTTAAAGTTTCATCACAGTTATATCAAGCATTAAGTGATATGGCAGATGCACAAAATATTAGCCGCAGTGCGCTGATTGAAACGATTTTACAAGAAAGATTGGCTATTGATACATAAAAGGTTTTAAATCCATGGCAAGTGTAGGCATTTTTTTCGGAAGTGACACAGGTAACACAGAACACGTAGCAAAAATGATCCAAAAAGAATTGGGTAAAAAGCTAGTGGCTGTTCATGATATTGCAAAAAGCTCTAAAGAAGAGATAGCTGAATTTGATTTAATCTTATTCGGTATTCCGACTTGGTACTACGGCGAAGCGCAATGTGACTGGGACGACTTTTTCCCTGAGCTTGAGGAAGTGGACTTCGAAGGTAAGCTTGTGGCTATTTTTGGTTGTGGAGACCAAGAAGATTACGCAGAGTACTTTTTAGATGCAATGGGCATGATCAACGATATCGTTACTGAGCGTGGCGCTATTGTTGTGGGCCATTGGCCAAGCGAAAGCTATGACTTTGAAGCGTCTAAAGGCATGGCTGATGAGAAGCACTTTGTAGGCCTGGGTATCGACGAAGACCGTCAACCAGAGCTAACTGAGCAACGTGTTAAAGCATGGTCGGCTCAAGTGTATGAAGAAATGTGTTTAAGTGAATTAGCTGACTAATTTTCTACATATATCGCGAGCTGTTTAAATAACTATCAAACAGTTAGCGATTTAAGCTTTAATAGCAATATAAATCAATTGTTCTTTGCACTTAACGCTTAGGCACGTTATCCTGTTTATTGCTAATGTGTCGTGTACATCTTTGCAAGATGTCTAGTATAACCAAATAAAATTGAGACAGATTTAATGACTGATCATAACTTGGAACTTAAAAAAGCCGGTTTAAAAGTAACTTTACCGCGTATTAAAATATTAGAGATTTTACAATCTCCAGATAACCAACACATCAGTGCTGAAGATGTTTACAAAATTCTTTTGGATCTAGGTGAAGAAATTGGTCTTGCGACTGTATACCGCGTACTTAACCAATTTGATGATGCAGGTATTGTAAGCCGTCATCACTTTGAAGGTGGAAAATCAGTATTTGAACTCTCTGGAAGTACGCACCACGATCATTTAGTATGTTTGAAATGTGGCAAAGTGGTAGAGTTTGAAGATGATATGATTGAACGTCGTCAACTTGAGATTGCTGAAGAAAATGGGATTACCCTTACAAATCATTCTTTGTATTTATACGGTGAGTGTAATGATAAAGCAGCGTGTAAAGAGTTTAGCGACGCAAACAGCTAATAGCGCTTTTTAAAGCAATAAAAAACCTGCTAATTGCAGGTTTTTTTGTGTCTAAATTACGATAGTATATAGTGAGCCGGTATAAATACAGGCTCATTATTAAACGTAGCTACTGTGTTTTAGACCATGAATCACGAAGACCGACTGTTTGGTTAAATACAACGTTCTCTGATTTAGAATCACGAGAGAAATAACCCGTACGCTCAAACTGAAAGCCCTGCTCTGCTTGAGAATCAGCAAGCGATGGCTCTAATTTAGCGTTTGGCAAAACAACCAATGACTCTGGGTTTAGTGTTGTTTCGAACTCATCAGCAGCTGCTGGGTTTGGTACGCTAAACAAACGGTCGTATAAACGCACTTCTGCAGTGATAGACTCTGGTGCTGAAACCCAGTGAATAACGCCTTTTACTTTACGTCCATCACTTGGGTTTTTACCAAGTGTTTCGCTGTCGTAAGTACAGAAGATAGTTGTGATTTCGCCATTTTCGTCTTTTTCAACACGCTGCGCTTTAATAACATAAGCACCACGTAAGCGTACTTCTTTATCAAGTACTAAACGTTTGAATTTGTTATTTGCTTCTTCTTTGAAGTCTTCACGTTCGATATAAATTTCACGCGTAAACGGTACATCACGACGACCCATTTCTTCTTTATTTGGGTGATTAGCCACAGATAAAATTTCAACCTTGTCTGCATCGTAGTTTTCAATAACGATTTCAACAGGATCGAGTACAGCCATTGCACGTGGTGCATTTTCGTTTAAGTCTTCACGGATACACGCTTCAAGCATGCCCATTTCGACCATATTCTCTTGTTTTGTTACACCAATACGCAAACAAAATTCACGAATTGAACCTGGTGTATAGCCACGACGACGTAAACCTGCAATTGTAGGCATACGTGGGTCGTCCCACCCTTCTACATGGTTATTAACCACTAAATCACTAAGCTTACGCTTAGACATAATTGTATATTCAAGATTTAAACGTGAGAACTCAATTTGTTGCGGGTGACATTCTAAACTGATGTTATCAAGTACCCAGTCGTATAAACGGCGGTTATCTTGGAACTCTAATGTACATAACGAATGTGTAATACCTTCAAGCGCATCAGAAATACAGTGCGTGAAGTCATACATAGGGTAAATGCACCACTTATCAGCTGTTTGATGATGGTGCGCAAAACGCACACGGTAAATAATTGGATCGCGAAGCACCATAAATGAGCTTGCCATATCAATTTTAGCACGCAGAACACATTCACCCTCTTTGAATTCACCAGCACGCATTTTTTCAAATAACGCTAGGTTTTCTTCAACTGACGTGTCTCTATATGGACTGTTTTTACCTGACTCTTTTAATGTACCACGGTACTGTCGCGCTTCGTCTGCAGTTAAAAAACAAACGTACGCTAAGCCTTTATTTATTAGCTCAACTGCGTAACCATATAAAGTATCAAAATAGTTAGAAGAATACTTTATATCGCCATCCCAATTAAAACCTAACCACTGTACATCCTCTTTAATAGAATTTACGTAGTTAATGTCTTCTTTTTCAGGGTTTGTATCGTCAAAACGTAGGTTACATAAACCGTTGTAGTCTTTTGCGATACCAAAATTTAAGCAAATTGATTTTGCATGACCAATATGTAAAAAACCATTTGGTTCAGGTGGAAAACGTGTATGCGTTGTAGCATGTTTCCCGCTTGCTAAGTCTTCATCAATTCGGGTTCTAATAAAGTTACTTGGGCGATTCTCAATTTCCGCCATAGGAGTGTGATCCTCTAATATTACGTAATAACAAAACTAATGCATTATTACAAAAACATACACTAACATACAGCAATAGATTAAGGTTTATTTTGATATTGATTAACTTTAATCCACAGGTTCCATTGTTTATGAATAAAATTTGTTTTAACGCAATATTTAAGTCATCAAAACCGATTATAGTATTCGAATAACCTACTTTATAAGGATCCGAAGATGGCTACACTTAATCAACACCGCGTATATATTCCAACAAACGCACGCGCTAATCACTATTTATTGGCTGAAATAACACCTAGTGAAGCGTTTTACAGTAGTTTTACCACTATAGATTGTTGCTACGAGCGCATTGCGCGTCAACTATTTGCATGTTGTGATGAATATGAGCTTCATAATGTACATTTACTTGCCAACGATAAGCTACCGGTTGTACGATTTCATGATGAGTCATACCAGTTAGAAACGGGTAAGCAGATGCTGTTTTTTTATAATCCTCGCTATCACGAAGCGCATAAACTTTATTACACACCAAACACGAAAAGTAAAAAAATACGTTTACTTTTTTTAGCCACCGGTGAGGACTTACGTGCGAATTCAGCTTTGTTTCACAATAAAGTACAAAAAGTATTGACCCTTTTACAAGAGCAATTATTTCTAAATCAACCTCAATTTAAACTTCGCGATCACCAGCATCTTACTTACGATTTGTTTGCTAAAGACAAAGGCAATAAAGAAAGTTATGGTTATAAGCTAAGAAGCCTCTACCCTCGTTATCAGTCGAGGCAATGCAATATACCGGGTGACTATGCTGAAATGACTTACACGACTTTTACTATTCCAATTTCTCGTGCAATCAAAACACAGTTTCAAACAATGGTAAACGATCAGGATTTTAAAAAGTTTTATGACTACTTTGCTGATAGCTTTAAACGCGCATGTGAAATTAATAAACTAACGCATGGCGCAATGGTTGCCAATGGTGCAATACCAATTATCCGTAACAGTAAAATAGATAAAAATGAAGGCAATGTAGAATTGCAGAAATTAAGTTTTGATGTTGAATCAAATGAAAGTCAGATTAAATATTTTTATGATGAAACTAAACTAGTAGAAACCATCCATTTCGTTGTCGTTGCGACAAACCAAGATAAGCATGAGATTGGGTATGGGCGCTTCATGAACCAAGTAGAAAAAACGGTTCACGCTTTATGTGAAGAGCTTGCTATAAATAAACAACGACAAGATTTGTCTGTGCGCTTCTTTCAGCACATTAGTTATCCATTCTAAATTTAACCCAATAACAAAAAGGCCCGCATAAGCGGGCCTTTTCAGAGGGAACAAGCAATTACCAGCCTGTTTTCTCTTTAAGTGCTTTACCGATTTCAGCAAGTGAACGTACAGTTTTTACGCCCGCAGCTTCTAATGCAGCAAATTTCTCATCAGCAGTACCTTTACCGCCTGCGATGATTGCGCCAGCGTGACCCATACGCTTACCTTCTGGTGCAGTAACACCAGCAATGTAAGATACTACAGGTTTAGTTACGTTAGCTTTGATGTACTCTGCAGCTTCTTCTTCTGCAGTACCACCAATTTCACCAATCATTACGATTGCTTCAGTTTGTGGATCTTTTTCGAACATTTCTAAAACGTCGATAAAGTTAGTACCTGGAATTGGATCACCACCAATACCAACACACGTAGACTGACCAAAACCAGCATCAGTAGTTTGCTTAACCGCTTCGTACGTTAAAGTACCAGAGCGAGAAACAATACCTACTTTACCAGGTTTGTGGATGTGACCAGGCATGATACCAATCTTAGTTTCACCAGGAGTAATAACACCTGGACAGTTAGGACCGATCATGCGAGTACCTGTTTGATCTAGTTTAACTTTAACGTCAACCATATCAAGTGTAGGGATACCTTCAGTGATACAAACAATCAGCTCGATGCCAGCATCGATAGCTTCTAAAATTGCATCTTTACAAAAAGGAGCTGGTACATAGATAACTGAAGCAGTTGCGCCAGTTTCTTGAACAGCATCACGAACTGTGTTGAATACAGGAAGACCAAGGTGCGTTTGACCGCCTTTACCAGGGCTTACACCACCAACCATTTGTGTACCGTACTCAAGCGCTTGCTCAGAGTGGAAAGTACCTTGGCCACCAGTGAAACCTTGACAGATAACTTTTGTATCTTTATTGATTAATACAGACATTATTTGCCCTCCGCAGCAGCAACAACTTTCTCAGCAGCGTCTGTTAGTGATTCAGCAGCGATGATGTTAAGGTCAGACTTAGCTAGAACTTCACGACCTAGTTCAGCATTAGTACCTTCTAAACGTACAACTACAGGTACGTTTACGCCAACTTCTTTAACTGCGCCAATGATGCCTTCAGCAATCATGTCACAACGAACGATACCGCCAAAGATGTTAACTAAAACAGCTTTAACATTGTCGTCAGAAAGAATGATTTTGAATGCTTCAGAAACACGTTCTTTAGTCGCGCCGCCGCCAACATCTAGGAAGTTAGCCGGTTTGCCGCCGTGTAGGTTTACGATGTCCATAGTACCCATTGCTAGGCCTGCACCGTTAACCATACAACCAACATTGCCATCTAGAGCAACGTAGTTAAGTTCGAAGCTTGCTGCGTGTGCTTCACGTGCATCTTCTTGAGATGGATCGTGGAACTCACGGATTTTAGGTTGACGGTAAAGTGCATTACCATCAATACCGATTTTTCCGTCAAGACAGTGAAGGTTACCTTCGTCTGTAATTACTAACGGGTTGATTTCAAGTAGTGCGAAATCAAAATCAGTAAACATTTTACCAAGACCCATAAAGATCTTAACAAACTGCTTCATTTGTACTGGGTTAAGACCCAATTTGAAGCCTAGTTCACGTGCTTGGTAAGCTTGAGGACCTACTAACGGGTCGATTTCAGCTTTGTGGATAAGCTCTGGTGTTTCTTCTGCAACAGTTTCAATTTCAACGCCGCCTTCAGTAGACGCCATGAAAACTACTTTGCGAGATGCACGGTCAACTACTGCACCTAGGTACAATTCGTTAGCAATGTCAGTACAGCTTTCAACTAAAATTTTAGCTACTGGCTGGCCTTTCTCGTCTGTTTGGTAAGTAACTAGGTTTTTACCCAACCAGTTAGCTGCAAACGCTTTTACTTCGTCGATAGTTTTTACTAGCTTTACACCGCCAGCTTTACCACGTCCACCTGCGTGAACCTGAGTTTTAACAACCCACATATCACCGCCGATTTTTTCAGCAGCTGCTGCAGCTTCTTCAGGTGTATCGCAAGCGAAACCTTGAGAAACTGGTAAACCATATTCGGCAAAAAGTTGTTTTGCCTGATACTCATGCAAATTCATGATGCTTTATCCAATTTTTTATACTAAAAGAGCTGAATATTTTTGAAAATAAACAACTATCCCAAATTGCGCACCTAGTATAGATCCCAAGGCTTAACATGAAAACCCCAGTACGACCAAAGGCGCAAAAAAAAAGCTGTGAATGTTCATTCACAGCTTACATTTCATACAACTAGATTAAACATCTAGCAATAAGCGTGTTGGATCTTCAAGTAACTCTTTAATAGTTACTAAGAAACCAACAGATTCTTTACCATCAATGATGCGATGATCATAAGAAAGTGCTAAATACATCATAGGTAGTATTTCAACTTTACCATTTACAGCCATTGGACGGTCTTGAATTTTATGCATACCCAAGATTGAAGACTGTGGCAAGTTAATGATAGGTGTAGATAGTAATGAACCAAATACGCCACCATTAGTGATAGTGAAATTACCGCCAGTCATATCTGCAAGCGTTAGCTTACCATCACGACCTTTAAGTGCTAATTCACGAATACCCTTTTCGATTTCAGCAACAGATAGTTTGTCACAATCTTTAAGTACCGGAGTAACTAGTCCACGTGGAGTAGATACTGCAATGCTGATATCAAAATAGTTATGGTAAACAATATCGTCACCATCAATTGATGCATTAACATCAGGGAAGCGTTTAAGTGCTTCAGTTACCGCTTTCACGTAGAAAGACATGAAACCTAAACGAATACCATGGCGCTTTTCAAATACTTCTTGGTACTGCTTACGAAGGCTCATGATTGGTTCCATGTTCACTTCGTTGAATGTTGTTAACATTGCAGTTGAATTTTTAGCTTCAAGAAGGCGTGTAGCAATCGTTTTACGTAAACGAGTCATAGGAACACGTTTTTGAGTGCGGTCGCCCATCGGTGCTGCAGGAGCTGAAGCTTCTGCTTTTTTAGCCGCTGGTGCTGGTGCTTTTAAGAATGTATCAACGTCTTCTTTAGTTACACGGCCATTTTTACCCGTGCCGTTAATTTTAGAAGCGTCTAGGCCTTTCTCAGCAATTAAACGACGAACTGATGGTGTTAACACATCAGAGCTTTCGCTTGAATCTGCTGCTGGCGCTGCGTCTGCTTTTGCAGCTGGAGCCGCTGGTGCACCGCCTGCTTTAACCGAACCAATTACTTGCTCGCCTAGTACAGTATCGCCTTCGTTGTGAATGATATCACCCATGATGCCATCTTCTTGAGCTACTACTTCAAGAACAACTTTATCTGTTTCAATATCTACCAAGTTTTGGTCGCGTGTTACTGCGTCACCTGGTTGTACATGCCATGTAGCAATTGTTGCGTCTGCAACTGATTCTGGAAGTACAGGTACTTTAATGTCCACTTCTTTACCTTCTGGTGCTGGTGCTGATTGCGCCGCTGGCGCGTCTTCTGATTTAGCGGGTGCTGATTCTTCTTTAGATGAACCTTCACTTGCTGGCGCTGCATCAGCATCACCAAGTAAACCCATAACTTGATCGCCAAGTACGGTTGCACCTTCTTCTTGTGATATTTCTGTAATTACACCGTCATGCTGTGCAACAACTTCTAAAACCACTTTATCTGTTTCAATGTCTACTAAGTTTTGATCGCGAGTTACTTTGTCGCCAACACTTACATGCCATGTAGCAACGGTAGCATCTGCAACCGACTCAGGAAGAACAGGAACTTTAATTTCTGTGCTCATTGCTTATCCTTTATTTTCTATAGTAAGCGCGTCGGCAACGAGCGCTTGTTGTTCTTTAGTATGTACTGACATGTAACCACACGCTGGTGATGCAGACGCTTTACGCCCTGCATATTTTAATTTAGCACCTTGTGGGATTGCATCAATAAAGTGATGTTGTGAACAGTACCATGCACCTTGGTTTTGTGGCTCTTCTTGACACCATACAAAATCAGTTACGTGTTGGTAACGCTCCATAATTGTTTGCATTTCGTCGTGTGGGAACGGATATAACTGCTCAACACGAACAATAGCAACATTATCTTGTTCAAGTTTGCGACGCTCTTGTAATAGCTCGTAGTAAACTTTACCACTACAAAATACAACACGTTCTACTTTCTCAGGGTTAATATCATCAACTTCGTCGATCATATTATGGAAAACACCGTGCGAAAGCTCTTCAAGCGATGAAGTAGCAAGAGGGTGACGCAGTAACGACTTAGGCGTCATAACAATCAGTGGACGACGAAGTGGTCGAACTGATTGACGACGAAGCATAGCGTAAACTTGTGCCGGAGTAGACGGAACACAGACTTGCATGTTGTGATCAGCACATAGTTGCAGAAAACGCTCTAAGCGTGCTGAACTATGCTCTGGACCTTGACCTTCGTAGCCATGTGGTAACAAAATTGTCAGACCACATAAACGGCCCCACTTTTGCTCACCAGAACTTAAAAATTGGTCAAATACAACTTGTGCACCGTTGGCAAAGTCACCAAATTGCGCTTCCCAAAGTACTAATGACGTAGGCTCAGCTGTTGCATAACCATATTCAAAAGCAACGACAGCTTCTTCAGATAAAACAGAGTCGAATACTTGGAAAGTACCTTGATCTTCACTTAAGTGCTGTAGAGGTGTATAAGTAGCACCATCTGATTGACTGTGAACAACAGCATGACGATGAAAGAATGTTCCACGACCTGAATCTTGACCCGTCAAACGGATGTCAGTACCTTCAGTTGCAATTGTTGCATAAGCAAGTGTTTCTGCCATACCCCAATCAAGAGGCTTCTCACCAGAAGCCATTAACTTACGATCATCGTAAATCTTTTTAACGCGTGACTGTGCTTTATATTGCTCAGGATAAGAAGCAATTTTCTCACCAAGTGCCTTAAGCTCTTCAACAGGTACGCTGGCATCGTAATCAACATCCCATTCATGGCCAACATACTTTGCCCAATCTGAAGAGTGTGATGTCTCTGGCTGAATTTCTGAAACAACACAATTTCCTTCATCTAATGCGCTACGATACTCATCGGCTAAGGCTTTTATTTCTTGTTCAGAAAAAGAACCTTCAGCAATAAGTTGATCGGCATAGATTAAACGTGGAACTGGATGCTTTTTAATTTTTTGGTACATTAAAGGCTGCGTAGCATTAGGCTCATCAGCTTCGTTGTGACCATGGCGACGGTAACACACTAAATCGATTACTACGTCACGCTTAAACTGGTTTCTGAAATCAAGTGCAAGTTGAGTAACAAATGCAACTGCTTCAGGGTCATCAGAATTAACGTGGAAGATAGGTGACTGAACCATTTTAGCAATATCAGTACAGTAATCAGTAGAGCGAACGTCGTCTTGTTTTGATGTAGTAAAACCAACTTGGTTATTTACAACAATACGAATACTACCACCACAACTAAACGCGTTAGTTTGTGATAAATTAAATGTTTCTTGTACAACACCTTGACCTGTAACCGCAGAATCACCATGAATTGTGATTGGTAGCGCTTTAATACCAGAGCTATCACCTAAGCGATCTAAACGAGCACGAACTGAGCCCATAACTACTGGATTTACAATTTCAAGATGAGACGGGTTAAACGCAAGCGCCATATGAACATTGCCACCTTTAGTAGCAAAGTCAGATGAATAACCCATGTGGTATTTAACATCACCAGAACTTAATGTTTCTTTGTGTTTACCAGCAAACTCATCAAACAACTCTGATGGATTTTTACCTAGTACGTTCACAAGCACATTTAAACGACCACGGTGAGCCATACCAATAACAGCTTCTTGTTGGCCGCTTTCACCAGCGCGGTGAATAAGCTCTTTTAACATTGGAACTAATGCATCGCCACCTTCAAGTGAGAAACGCTTAGCACCTGGGAACTTAGCCCCTAAATATTTTTCAAGACCATCAGCTGCCGTTAATCCTTTTAGGATACGCAGCTTTTCTTCTTTTTCGAATTTAGGCCTAGACTGAACAGATTCTAAACGCTGTTGTAACCAACGTTTTTCTTCTGTCGATGTGATGTGCATATACTCGGCGCCAATCGAACCACAATATGTAGTTTTTAGTGCTTGGTATAGTTCACCTAAAGGCATAGTATCGCGGCCAACGGCAAACGATCCTACATTAAATTCGCGGTCAAAATCAGCTGCTGATAAGTCGTGGTAATCTAGCTCTAAATCTCGTACACGTTCTCGTTCCCAAATACCTAATGGATCTAGGTTTGCATTTTGGTGTCCACGAAAACGGAAAGCATTAATAAGTTGTAGAACTTTAACCTGTTTAAGGTCACCGCCACTACCCTCTGCTACCACTACTTCTCTATGCTTGTTTTTGGCAAGCTGTGCAAACTGCGCTCGAACTTCTGAATGTTTTACTTCAACATCCACACCATCAACTTTAGGTAATTGTTCGAACACTTCTCGCCATTCTTCTGGCACAGAAGTCGCATCGTCTAAATACGCTTCATAAAGCTCTTCTACATAAGCAACGTTACCGCCGTTTAAATGTGAAGATTCTAGCCATGCCTTCATCACACCTTCGTGCATTTATAAGCCCTTTTCTTTAGCGCAGAAATTAATAGTTATCATAACAAGATGGCTAATAATCTGTATTAGCCATCTTACGTTTACTAAGTAATCAAACCGCTCGGTTTAATAACATAGATTTGATTTGCCCAATTGCTTTAGTCGGGTTAAGACCCTTAGGACAAACGCTAACACAGTTCATGATACTGTGGCAACGGAACACACTGAACGCATCGTCTAAATCCGCTAAACGTTCTTCAGTTGCTGTATCTCGGCTATCAGCCAAGAAACGGTAAGCATGAAGAAGCCCTGCTGGACCAATGAACTTGTCTGGATTCCACCAGAACGAAGGACACGATGTCGAACAACATGCACACAAAATACACTCATAAAGCCCATCTAATTTATCACGCTCTTCGATGGTTTGAAGACGTTCGCCTGCAGCAGGCTGATCATTAATTAAATAAGGTTTTACTTTTTCGTATTGAGTGTAGAACTGACTCATGTCAATAACAAGGTCACGAACCACAGGTAAACCTGGTAATGGACGTACTACGATTTTACCTTTGCCATTTTTTTGTAGCGTAGATAAAGGAGTAATACATGCTAAACCATTTTTACCATTCATGTTAACACCATCAGATCCACACACACCTTCACGGCATGAACGACGGAAAGATAATGTAGGATCTTGTTCTTTTAAAAGAATAAGTGCATCCAACACCATCATGTCGTGACCTTCCTCTGTTTGCAAGGTGTATTCTTGCATACGAGGAGCGTTGTCAACATCTGGATTATAACGATAAACTGAAAATTGTACTTGTGCCATCGTCTATCTCCTAGTAAACACGTGCTTTAGGTGGGAAAGCTTCACGCGTTTTAGGCGCATAGTTTACATCACGCTTGCTCATTTCATCCGTTACAGGATTAAATACTGAGTGACATAACCAGTTTTCGTCATCACGATCTGGGTAGTCAAAGCGAGAATGTGCGCCACGGCTTTCTGTACGGAAGTTTGCAGCTACTGCAGTTGAGTAAGCTGTTTCCATTAAGTTATCTAGTTCAAGACATTCGATACGCTGCGTATTGAAGTCTGATGATTTATCATCAAGACGAGCATGTTGCAGGCGTTCACGAATTTCTTTAAGTTCTTGAAGACCTGTAGCCATTGAATCACCTTCACGGAATACCGAGAAGTTAAGCTGCATACATTGCTGTAGGTCTTTTTTGATTTGAACTGGATCTTCACCTTGACCAGCCGTTGAGTTTTCCCAACGATTATAACGTGCAAGAGACGCTTCTAAGTCTGATTCTGAAGCTGACTTTGATACTTCAACATCTTTAAGGTACTTACCTAAGAAGTTACCAGCAGCACGACCAAATACAACTAAATCAAGTAACGAGTTACCGCCTAAGCGGTTTGCACCGTGTACAGATACACAGGCAATCTCGCCTACTGCAAATAAACCTTCAACTACTGTTTCTTTGCCTTGAGCATCGATTTGTAGCGCTTGGCCATTTACGTTAGTAGGAACACCACCCATCATATAATGACACGTTGGGATTACTGGAATTGGCTCTTTAGCAGGATCAACGTGAGCAAATGTTTTAGCTAGGTCACATACGCCTGGAAGTCGTAAATTAAGTGTTTCTTCACCTAAGTGGTCAAGTTTTAACTTAAGGTGAGGACCCCAAGGACCATCACAACCACGACCTTCACGGATTTCAGTCATCATTGAACGCGCAACAACGTCACGAGACGCTAAGTCTTTCGCGTTTGGTGCATAACGCTCCATGAAGCGCTCGCCATCTTTATTTAAAAGATAACCGCCTTCACCACGACAACCTTCCGTAACTAGCGTGCCAGCACCAGCTATACCCGTTGGGTGGAACTGCCACATTTCCATGTCTTGCATAGAAATACCAGCACGTGTTGCCATACCAACACCATCACCAGTGTTAATGTGGGCATTCGTTGTTGATGCAAATATACGACCTGCACCACCAGTGGCAAGCACTACAGCTTTAGATTTGAAATAAGTAATTTCACCTGTTTCAATTTCAATTGCAGTACACCCTACTACATCACCATTATCGTTTTTAACTAAATCAAGTGCATACCATTCAGAGAATACATTTGTTTTGTTTTTTACGTTTTGTTGATAAAGAAGGTGTAATAGCGCGTGACCAGTTCGGTCAGCTGCAGCGGCTGTACGCGCGGCTTGTTCACCACCAAAGTTTTTCGATTGACCACCGAAAGGACGTTGGTAAACACGGCCATTTTCAAAACGAGAAAATGGTAGACCCATGTTTTCTAATTCAGTAATCGCTTCTGGGCCTGTTTGACACATGTATTCGATTGCGTCTTGGTCACCGATAAAATCGGAACCTTTAACGGTATCGTACATATGCCATTCCCAGTTGTCTTCGTGTGAATTACCAAGCGCTACTGTAATACCACCTTGTGCAGATACAGTGTGTGAGCGAGTTGGAAATACTTTAGAAATTAATGCACACGTTTTGCCAGATTCAGTAATTGCTAGAGCGGCACGCATACCTGCACCACCTGCACCAATTACTACGGCGTCAAATTCACGAACAGAATATTTCACTTAAACACCCCATAATACAATTAGACCAATAGCTACGTACGCAACGGCCATTAGGTTTAATATAAAACCTAAAACAGCACGTAACTTCGCACACTTAACATAGTCTGTAAGAACTTGCCAAAGGCCAATGCGGGTATGAACCATAACGCAGACAAGGGTAATTAATGTAAACCCTTTCATTGCTAGGTTAGAGAAGAGGCCTGTCCAGGCTTCGAAAGTGACTTCTGGCGTCGCTAAAAAATAGCCGATAATAAAAATCGCATACGCGCTGATTATTAATGCCGTGGTACGTAAAGATACGAAATCTTGTACACCATCACGTTTAAGAGTTGCTTGATTTAAAACCATATCCACACCCCTGCCAATACGGCAAACACAACACCAAGAGCCATTGAAACTTTAGCGCTGAGGTTACCTGATTCAAGTTCTTCCCAATGTCCCATATCCATAATCATATGACGGATACCACCAATAAGGTGATAACCTAATACAGAAACAGTGCCCCAAGCTATAAATTTGGCAATGAATCCGTTAAACAGACCCTTGACGAATTCAAAACTTTCAGCTGAAGAGAGAGACTCAGACCAAGCCCAAATGACAAACGTTAAAGCAAAAAACAATGCAACACCGGTGACGCGGTGGAATATTGACGCTTTAGCCGTTGCCGGCATAGATATAGTTGTTAGATCTAGATTTACAGGTCTTTGCTTTTTCACAGTTACTTGCCCATCTTGCTCGCAGTGGAGCTCATCTACTTGCTTTTCTAAAAACCCACCAAATATTACTGGTGGAACTATCAAAGTAAACGTATTAAAACAGTTAAAGTTCACATTTAAGCAAAAGTTAAGCTGTAAAAAAATGTTTACCCAAATACAATGCGGTTTAAAACCACTGTTAGTATATATACCCACAGGGCTTTTTACAATTCTTGTTTATTTATAGATGTTTGCGAATTAGCCAATGGTATTATATTTAATTAATACAGAATATTTATTATACATATATGCATAATGTTTATAAAAATTGACTTTACACCCCTCTTTCACGTTAAAATGCAAAGATGTGCTTAAAACAGATTTCAGAACTTTAAAAATCTAAAAATCAGAATAGATATCTTAATAGGAGATACATAACGATGGCAGATAAAAAAGCCACAGTCCAAATTGATGGACTAGATCCAATCGAACTTCCAATTTATCAAGGCACTGCTGGCCAAGATGTAATCGACGTACGAACGCTCGGTTCACATGGTCACTTTACTTATGACCCAGGTTTCATGTCGACTGGTTCTTGTGAATCTGCAATCACCTACATTGATGGTGGTAAAGGCATTTTACTTCACCGCGGTTACCCAATCGAACAATTAGCTGACGACTCAAACTACATTGAGTTATGTTATTTACTGTTAAATGGTGAATTACCTTCTAAAGAACAATACGAAGTTTTTAAGAATGAAATCACTACAAGCACTATGCTTGACGAGAAGATTGCTAACTTTTTCCAAGGTTTCCGCTTTGACGCTCACCCAATGGCAATGCTTTGTGGTGTAGTGGGTGCGTTATCATCTTTTTATCATGAAGACCTTGATATTACTGATGCAGAACAACGTAAAACAAGCGCAGTTAAGCTAGTTGCTAAGTTACCAACTATTGCTGCAATGGCTTATAAAACAAACATCGGCCAACCGTTTGTATACCCACGTAATGATTTAAGTTATGCAGAAAACTTCTTACATATGATGTTCTCTGTACCTGCTGAAGAATATAAAGTTAACCCTATAACAGCTAAAGCAATGGATAAAATATTCATGCTTCATGCTGACCATGAACAAAATGCATCAACGTCTACAGTACGTCTTGCAGGTTCATCTGGTGCTAACCCATACGCTTGTATTGCTGCTGGTATTGCTTCTCTTTGGGGCCCTGCTCACGGCGGCGCTAATGAAGCATGCTTAAACATGTTAGAAGAAATCGGTTCTGTTGACCGTATCGATGAATATGTAGCAAAAGCTAAAGATAAAGCTGACCCGTTCCGCCTTATGGGCTTTGGCCACCGTGTTTACAAAAACTTTGACCCACGCGCTACAGTAATGCGTCAAACGTGTCATGAAGTTTTAGCTGAGCTTAATATCCAAGATCCATTGCTTGATATTGCAATGAAACTTGAGAAAATCGCGCTAGAAGACCCGTACTTCGTAGAGAAGAAACTTTACCCTAACGTAGATTTCTACTCAGGTATTATCTTAAAAGCGATTGGTATTCCAACAAGCATGTTCACTGTTATTTTTGCAATGGCACGTACTGTTGGTTGGATCACTCACTGGGACGAGATGTTATCTCAACCTGGTCATAAGATAAGCCGCCCTCGTCAGCTTTATACTGGTTACACTGCACGTGACTACGTATCAACTGATAAGCGCTAATCCGCTTTAGTATTGTTTGAATATTTTAAAAGGCCGCTTTGCGGCCTTTTTTATTATTTGTTACTTGAGAATAATAAAAAAGTGTCTACAATTCTCGCCTTAAAATGACTACATTGATGAAGCTAATGACTGTTTTAGAGTTTGACATAAATAAAATTCGAAGTGACTTCCCTACCTTAAATCAAACTATAAACGGCTACCCGCTTGTTTATTTAGACTCAGCTGCAACCTCGCAAAAGCCTCAATCAGTTATTAATGCAATTACTGAGTTTTACACTTCTCAAAACGCAAATGTACACCGTGGCCGTCACTCGCTCAGCGAACAAGCTACTAATTTATACGAGCAAGCACGAGATAAAATGGCTCAGTATTTTAATGTGTTCAGCCACGAGATTGTTTGGACAAAAGGCGCTACAGAGGCAATAAACTTGGTCGCTAACGGCTTAAAAAAGCGTTTAGATAAAAGTCATACCATAATGATATCTCCACTTGAGCATCATGCAAACATAGTGCCTTGGCAAATAGTGAGTCAACAAACAGGTGCTAAATTAGTATCGCTGCCGCTTAATAAAAACGGCACGCTAAACACACAAGAATGCTGTGAATTTATAAAAGAAACAGAACCTGCCTTATTAGCTATTACACAAGCATCGAACACACTCGGTAATATCACTGATTTAAAGCCACTAATTGTAGCTGCAAAAGAGGTGAATTCACTTGTTTTAGTCGATGGTGCGCAAGGTGCACTGCATTTAAAACCTGATTTACGGGAATTAAACTGTGATTTTTATGTCTGCTCAAGCCATAAAATGCTTGGTCCAACAGGCTTAGGTGTACTTTGTGGTCGATATGAGGAATTAAACGCCTTAGATATATATCAATCAGGCGGTGAAATGATCGATAAAGTATATTTAACCCACAGTACTTATCGCCCAGCACCTGCAAAATTTGAAACCGGCACACCGAATATTTCCGGCGTTTTAGGCTTTAGTGCTGCATTAGACTATTTAAATGAATTAGACCACGGTAAAATTCAGCGCTACGAGCAAAAATTATTTAATTATGCAGCAAAAAAATTGGTAATGATTGAGGGTATTACAATATATAGCAACCTATCTGACAATATTGGTACGCTCTGTTTTAACTTTAATAATGAACATCCTTACGATTTGGCAACTTTACTTGACGGATATGGGGTTGCGGTAAGGAGCGGACACCATTGTACACAACCTTTAATGGCACATTTAGGCGTTAATGGAACAGTTAGAGCTAGTTTAACCTTTTACAATACCTTTGAAGATGTAGATATATTTATCCATTCGCTTAAAAAATGTATCGCTTTATTGGATTAAACGTCACTTTAATAGAATTAATTAGGATAACTCATGACAAATACGTTTAAAAAAGTCACTGAATCTATAAAAAATGCACCCGCTTGGCAGCAAAAATATCGTGAAATAATGCTGTTGGGTAAAACATTACCTATATTACCAGAATCGCTGAAAATTGATGATGCCCTTGTACCAGGCTGCGAAAGTAAAGTGTGGATGTTTGTAGAGTTTGATTTAACAGAGAGCTCTTTAGTCGTTATAGGTGACTCAGATACACGTATTGTAAAAGGCTTACTAGCCTTAATATTAGCGCTGTATAACGGTTTAACACCAGAGCAGGTAATTAAAATTGATGCGTATGAAGAGTTTGAAAAATTAGGCTTAATTAGTCACTTAAGCCCTTCTCGTGGCAATGGAATTAAAGCCATGATTGAAAAAATAAAAACCATGGCACAACAAAAAGTGCTCTAAGTTCTATCACAATCAAGCGTTGTAAGTAGACGCTGCTTTTTATCCAAATATTTTCGAACAGCTTTTGCCGCAACAAAAAAGCCGAAGCTTCCTGTGATCATAGTCACAGATCCAAAACCGTTATTACAGTCCATATTCATCGAGCCATCAGCACTTTGCTTAGCATGACATACACTGCCATCGCTTCCTGGGTAAACCAATTGCTCTGTTGAGTAAACACAATCAATATTGAACTTACGCTTAGGGTTATTACTAAAATTATACTGCTTGCGCAAAATATAGCGCACTTTTGCAAGTAATGGGTCTTGCGTAGTTTTAGCTACATCACCAAAAGTTATTTGGCTAGGATCTGTTTGCCCGCCAGCACCACCGGTTGTAATTATAGGGAGTTTATTACGTTTACAATGCGCTATTAATGCTGCTTTTTCTTTAACTGCATCAATACAATCAATTACATAATCAAAACCTTGAATATGCTCTTGAATATTATCAAGCGTAATAAAGTCATCTATTACACTAATTTGGCATTCTGGGTTAATAAGCTCGCAGCGCGCTTTCATTGCATCGACTTTAGCTTGACCAATAGTGCCCGTTAACGCATGAATTTGCCTATTTACGTTAGTGGCGCAAATATCATCCAAATCAATCAATGTTATTTTACCAACACCAGTACGCGCAAGTGCTTCTGCTGTCCAGCTTCCTACACCACCAATACCTACTACACAAAAATGTGCTTCTTGAAGCCAATCAAACTGTTGATGACCATATAAACGTTTAATACCACCAAAACGTATATCTGTAACTTTTTCGCTCATTTACCAATCCAGTTGCCATGGCGATTGCCATGCTTGAAAATCTTGATGTTTAATTAACGCCAAATACTCATCACCACTATCGGGTAATAAAGTTAGCTGTATTTGTTCACCTTGCCATAAAAAGCTTAACGCATATGCATGTAAATAGGTACGATTTGATGGCGTGCCTGAATACATTGCATCGCCAAAAATAGCTGCGCCCACACTTTTTAGTGCCACTCTTAATTGATGCGTCTTTCCTGAATAAGGCTTTAAAATATACCCTCTAAATCCTGGCTTATAACTCAGAGAATAGAATCGGGTGATTGCAGGGTTAAGTGTACTCGTTAGTAACTTAAATGAGCCACGGCGAGATTTAGCCATATCGCCTTTAATCCACCCTTGCTTCTTTTTAGGTTTAGCATCACTAATCGCTAAATAAAATTTATTAATCGCATGCTCAGTAAACATAACAGTAAAGGCGGCTGCAGAGGCTTTGTTTCTTGCTAAAATAATAAGCCCTGATGTCACTTTATCTAAACGATGAACGCCATAAAGCTTTTGCGATAATTGTTGTTCGGCTAACACAACAAAACCAGGCCCCTCCTCTGAATGAAAATTAAGACCTGCCGGCTTTTCTAAAATATAAAAATCGTTATGTGTATAAACAACGTTTAATATCTTACTTACTTGCTCACTCACACGTTTTTACTTTTAATATGCGCTATCACTTTAGCTAAGTCATCGGGCGTATCGACACCTGCATGGGGAGCTATTTGAGCTTGTTCTATTTTGATTTTATAACCATGATACAAAACACGTAACTGCTCAAGCGATTCAAGCAATTCAAGTGGTGATACACTCAGTTCTATATATTGTTTAATAAAACCCGCTCTGTACGCATAAATACCTACATGGCGTTGGAACGGTGATAAATTAAGAGCCGTGCTATCATCCATCATTGTATTTCTATCAAACGGTATACTTGCACGAGAGAAATACAGGGCATTTTTATTTATATCACTCACCACTTTAACGGCATTAGGATTAAATACTTCATCACGCTCTTCAATAGCAACACTTAACGTTGCCATTGGTGCTGTTGAATCACTTAATAGCGCAGCAACTTGAGATACGTTTTCTGGTGCAAGTAATGGCTCATCGCCTTGTACGTTAACCACAATTGTATCGTTATCAAGTTTAAGTAAATCAACTACTTCTGCTAACCGTTCAGTACCAGACTGGTGATCTTCGCGAGTCATTACTACGTCGCTAGTAAATAAACTTACTGCATCAAATACTTTTTGATGATCGGTTGCTACAATAACTTTGCTAGCACCTGATAAACATGCTTTTTCGTAAACATGTTGAACCATTGGCTTACCGCATATATCGGCAAGTGGTTTTCCTGGTAGTCGGGTTGATGCAAAACGCGCAGGTATAACAACTACGAATTCCACTTTTCAACCTCTTCTAAAGATAACTCACGCGCTTCATTTTCAAGCAATACTGGAATATCATCTTTTACAGGATAAGCAAGTTTAGCTGCCGTGCTAATTAGTTCGTTATTTTCTCTATCAAAACGTAATTTACCCTTGCCTACTGGGCAAGCAATTATCTCGAGTAGTTTTGTATCAAAGGCCATTGAGTATTCCTTTTTCTTTTAATAATGAATTTAGTTTATTTATAACGCTATCGGTAGGTTGTGCATCTACTGGTAAATAATACCAATTAGGTTTGGCAAAGGACTGACATTTAACGGCGTCTTTTTCGGTCATTATAATGTAATCATCGCCAAACTGGACAAAATCATCGGCTGTATAAGCATAATGATCTTTAAAATGATGAGTCGATAATAACGTAATGCCTTGTGCTTCAAGTGAGTTTTCAAACCGTTTAGGATTACCAATTGCACTTATTGCATGTGCATGAGTCACTGTGTGTTTTACATCATCACTTGAATTAACTAATCGTAAGTTACTTACTTTTAGCGTGTAGCTATTATTAGCCTCACCACCATTTTCAATTACTATATCCACATTTTGTAAGCGTTTAGTTGTTTCGCGAAGTGGCCCTGCTGGCATAACAAAGCCATTACCAAAACGGCGTTCACTATCAACAATACAACACTCAATGCTACGTGGCATTTTATAATGCTGCATTCCGTCATCAGAAATAATGACATCTAGCGTATAGTTATTTTCTAATAAATAGATATTGTGTTGTCTATTAGGACCAACCGCTATTGGGCATTTTAAACGGTGGTATAAAAGTACAGGCTCATCTCCAGCCTGCTGAGCATCAACAAGCTCAGTAACTAACAGCGGGTAATTATCTGATTGCCCACCGTAGCCTCTACTAATAATACCCACTGATAAACCTTGCTCGGTCAAATACTCATACAACCACAAAACAAAAGGTGTTTTACCATTGCCGCCTACACTTATATTGCCGACTACAATAACAGGCGTTTTACACTCAAACGCTTTAATTATTTTAGCGCTGTACAAGCATTTTCGAAATGTCGATACAATCCAAAACAGAGCACTCAATGGTAATAACAATAAAGTAATTAGACCAAATGGTTTATACCAACTTTGTTCTATTTTGCTCACGCCTGATCACCAAACTGCATTTTGCAAAGGGCTGAATACGTACCGTCATTTGCTAATAAGCTATTGTGATCGCCACTTTCTATTACACGACCGTTATCAATAACATAAATTCGATCACTATTTTCAATAGTAGATAAGCGATGCGCAATAACAATTGAGGTTTTGTCTTTCATTAGCGTTTCTAACGCTTGCTGAATAAGCTTTTCAGACTCTGTATCAAGTGCTGATGTTGCTTCATCTAAAATCAAAATAGGTGCATCTTTTAATATTGCACGCGCTATCGCTATTCGCTGGCGTTGACCACCAGAAAGCATTACGCCATTTTCACCTACCATGGTGTTTAATTGCTCTGGAAGATCTTTAACAAACTCCCAAACATGCGCTTGTTTTGCTACTTGTACTAATTCGTCATTAGTTACATCATGCTTTATGCCATAACAAATATTGTTGGCAATCGTATCGTTAAATAACACGACTTGCTGAGAAACCAAAGCAAATTGGCGACGCAAATCTGTTAATTTATAATCCTGCAGGGCTATGCCATCAAGTAATATTTCACTCGGCAGATCTAAATCATAGTAACGTGGTAATAAATTAGAAATAGTTGATTTACCCGAACCTGAGCGCCCTACTAAGGCAATACTTTCACCCGCTTTAATCGTTAGCGACAAATCGTTTAATACGGCTTCATCTTTAGTTGGGTACTTAAAGGTTACATTTTTTACTTCAATTAACCCTTTAACTTTATCAACAGCGACTGTGCCAGTATCTTTCTCTACATTTTCATCAAGTATTAAAAATATACTTTGAGATGCAGAAATGCCACGTTGCATATCGCTATTAACATTAGCCAATTGTTTAAGTGGGCGCAGCAACATCATCATTGATGATATCAAAACAACAAAATCCCCAGAGCTTATAGTATCAATCATAGAAGGCATCGATACCACCCATAAAATAACAGCCATAGCACTTGCGGCGAGTATTTGAATAATGGATACACTTAAGGCTTTTGTCGCATCCATTTTAATGCGCTGCTGACGGTTATGATTATTAATTTTAGAAAATTTATTTATTTCTTGCTCTTGTCCACCAAACCCGTGAATTACTTTATGTCCGCTAAGCATTTGTTCAGAGCTACGTGTAACCTGCCCCATAGCTGATTGGATACTTTTAGAAATATGACGAAAACGTTTCGATACAACCGCTACAATAATAGCGACGAGAGGGATGATGACTAGAAATATAAGTGAGAGCTTCCAACTGGTATAAAACATTACACCAAGTAAAAAGACGACAAAGGCCCCTTCACGTACAACAATAAGTAGCGCTTTAGTTATTGCTTGTTGAACTTGCTCTGTGTCAAAAGTGATTTTTGAAATTAAATCGCCTGTGGAGTTTTTGTCATGAAAAGAAACGGGTAAATGCAATATGTGCTCAAATAACTCTTGGCGTAAAGATCGTACAACTTGTGAACCTACATAGCTCAAACAATACGATGACATAAAATTAAAAATACCACGCCCAATCACCAGTGCAATAACAACAAATGGAGCATACTTTAATACATCGCTATTTCGTTGGTTCAAACCTTCATCAATAAATGGTTTCATTAATTGAATAAATAGCGCGTCCATTCCTGAATAGCCAATCATTCCTATAATAGCGACGAAGGCTACACTCTTATATGCACCGACGTAAGAAATTAACCGTTTATAAATTTGTGTAGTACTTTGATCCATAACACTCTCTTCATACAATTACAGACTCTATTGTATCCTTAGGCACACTAAAACAAAACGTCAATTTTTGATAAACCAGTAACTTTCATCCTCGCGAGCCGCTTTTACTCGAACATTATCATTGTAAAATTCAATACTTATTTGTCCTTGTTGACCTGTCACATATTGAGTTGCATTTATTTTGTCGTAACGATCAACAACCTCCTCCTTCGGGAAGTGCCATTGTCCTTTGTAAGCACTAGAATGAATAACAATTTTAGGATTTACATCACTTATAAACTCATTACTAGACGATGTATCACTCCCATGATGTGGGCTTAGCATAACGGTACTTTTTAAAAAATAGTTCTCTTGCAATAATTGCAACTCTCGTTGTTTAGATATATCACCCGTTAATAAAACACTGTGGGTTTTATCAGCAACACGAATAACGCATGAATCATCATTCTCATTTTTGAAGTTTAACGTTTTAAAGCTTTCAATTTGAAGGCCAAAAATATCTATTTTGGTTACTTCGCAAGTGTCTTGTAAGTTATGGGGATGAAATGTGGTAAAACGAGTTTCGTAGCCTGCTTTTATAAAATGATCTACACCGCCCGCATGATCGTTATCTTCATGACTTAAAATAGCTGTTGATACAGTAAGATTGTTTGACTCAATAAAGGGCAGTAAAATACTACGGGTACGACTAAAACGATTAAAATAACTAGGCCCAAAATCATAAATTAGTGCATGTTTATCTTTTTCTATTAGCACCATTAATCCATGTCCTACATCAAAAACATGTAATTGCCATTTTGGCTTATCCACTATTAAGTAGTTAAACAACATGACACTTAATGGGATACCTGCTAGCCATTTATATGGGGCTAAATAAAAAATCGAAATAGTAATGTATGAAAAAACAACAACAATAGCGTCAATATTACCTATATTTAACCAACGAATATAACTAGGTATTTTCAATAGCCATTCGAATAAATAACTTAAGCTTTCATCAAAAACACTAATAATTATGCCTATATCAAGTAAGCTGCTAATAAATGTGATAATAATTAGACAAGGCATAACGACTAAAGAAAGTAATGGGATAGCAATTAAGTTCAGTACTAAACCAACTAAGCTCACGCCATTAAAGAAGTATAATGAAAGTGGTAATAAACCAATAAATAAAGCAATTTGAACGACAGTTAATGCAACGACCTTATTTAGAAATGATGTATTAAAAATCGGTATTTGCTTAACAACTAGAAATATAATAACCACAGCAATAAACGAGAAATACAGCCCAGCGTTTAATACATTAAAAGGATTAATTATAAGCACAATAACAAGTGCATATAAAATACTTCGCCAACGTAATGGTTGTTTTGCCAAAAAGTAGAGTGCTAAATAACACCCAAGCATGATTAAGGCGCGTGTAGCTGAAACTAAAAAATCACTCAAATATACATAGATAAACGATCCAATAAAGCCAACTAGACTATAAATAACAGACAGGTTTTTAGTCTGCTTACCAGCGTATTTTATTTGTTTAAATAAAAATCGCGTAATTATATAGCAAAAACCAAATATTAACCCGATGTGTAATCCGGATATTGCCAGTAAATGGCTCAACCCCAATGATTGCATTAATTGCTTATCTGTAAAGCTCATTAACGACTTATCACCCGTTAATAGTGCATAATATAGCCATTTAAGTTTTGTATTACTGTAAGTCCTTTTTATATATTCCCTATAATTTATAAGGTGGCTGTGTTTTTTATTACGCGCAACAATAAGTTCTTTATTGAGTATTTTTCCTTTAAAAAATATTCGTTGTGTAAAAGCATATCTCTCGTTATCAAATACATTAAAATTTTTAGTACTTCGAAAGTTTTTTATAGCTATTGTTGCTTTAAAAGTATCACCAACAAAAAGTATTTGTTCAGAATTCACACTCAGCATTGCACTCGGTGCCCTAAAATATGCGTATTGAGCAGTATCAAATTCTATTATTTTTACTCTTATGTATTGAGGTTGCTTATTTGAAATTATATCTTCGACAATTAGCTCAGCTGCATATGCATACTTTTCATCCTGTTTTGGGCTTTCAAAATTATAAAAAGTATAATAATGCAGTGATACACAGCAAATAGCGCAAATAAAGCCTAACAATACATTTAAAAACGGCTTAAAATACAAACTCACAATAAGGACTGATATTGTGAATATTATAAATTCGAGAGTTTGATAATAAAATACGGTTGCGATACAGCCAATTACAAACCCAAGACTTATCCACACTGATGTAAATGGTTGCTTTAAATGGCTAAAAAAACGATCCAAAGATTTTTACCTGATCCAAATAAAATTAGACATCATAAATATCTAAGAATTTTTGGGCACCTTTTGCAAGATGCAAATCTTTGGCACTTAAATAGACGGTCCGCTCGAGGAGCATTTGCTGTTGGGCTATTTTTTGCTTTCATCCCTGTTCCCTTTCAAATGGTCTTAGCCGCAGCTGGAGCTATTGTATTTAGAGTTAACTTACCTATTTCGGTTGCTTTAGTTTGGCTTACAAATCCATTAACTATGCCCCCTATATTCTACGGGTCGTATTTAGTTGGTACATTAATTTTAAACCAGCCAGAGCAACACTTTGCCTTCGAACCTAGCTGGGCTTGGTTTCTAGAAAGTATAGAAACCATTGGACCCGCTTTTTTAATTGGCTCATTGGTATGCGCCTCTATCGCGAGCATAATTGCTTATTTTAGTATAGATATTATTTGGCGACGTTCAGTAGTCAAAGCGTGGGCAACACGCAACAAATAACCAAATATTTATAAGCTCTAATTACTATAGACGAAAAAAAATCCCAACTTAATGAAGTTGGGATTTTTTATGCAAATCACTTTAGTTAATTAAAAACGGAATATACGTCTTATGCCAACTAAGGGTAGTAATAATAATGTGAACCAAGGAAAGCTCGCAGAGTTACGTTCATAAACTTCTGCTTCAGGTGGTGCACAGTTTTCAACTTCACCATTAGCAATAGGAGTTAACTTTACTGCAACTGCGACACTTTCAAATTCAATATTGCCTTCAATATCAGTAACAATTCCACCTAACGAATCACGTTTTTCAACTGTTTTGGTTGCTACACCAAAAATCTCATTATTTTCGTTAATTACTTTAGCTTCAGCCATTGTATAAGCATAATTTGTCTCACCATCAGTTTCATAGCATGGTAATAAGTCATTTAGGTTGGTTATTTTATCTTCGCCAATCTTGTATACAAATGCCTCTTTACGACGTGAGCTATCTGAAACACCTACCTCACCTTCCCCAACAATATAACCTTGGCTATTTATATCATTACCATAAGAACTTGAACTAGAAAAATAGTCATTAGGAAATACCGTATTGCCTGTTGCTATATCATGATAAAAAAACTTATTTCGAAGTGTTCCTTCAATTCGTTTAATAGCATAACCCGTAACAACATCATTATTACTTATTGCTAATGCTTTACCGCCTTGCCAATCATCTTCTTGATTTATAAAATCAACTACCGCACCATCTTTATAATAAACGGGCATGGTTAATATAATGTCATCATCTTTGTAGTATCGCGTATGCGATGAACCTACAGCAACACCATTACTATTAACCGCAAGTGCAGTACTTATAAATGCATCATCTTCAGTTTCACCTTCATCAGGTGTCAGTGCTAAACCAAGTTCTTCGACAGAAGTAATATTTAACGATTCATCAAGTTCCCATTTAACAGCACGCTTATTAAATAAGCCTCGTGAAATATTAGAATTTAATAAATTAACACATACAGATATAGGTTCATCTTCATTATCACAACTATCTTCAATATCATCTTGTATTTCAACTGGTATACTAGTTGAAACGTTACCTACTACAGTATAACCACTATTTGTTTTAATAATGTCGTTAGCGCGGCTTGTGCCGCCATATTCATTGAATTCAGGTTCTAACTCAACACTTATACTGCCATCAGCACTTATTACAATCCCACGCTCTATAAATTCATGAGTGAACCATGTTTCAGCTTCGTCATCTCCATCAGGAGTGAATAAAACTTTATCGTAGGGTGCACTGCCCCAACCAACTGAAACACCATCTTCACTTACAGCATTTAAAAGATTGATAGTTGAACGAGTTAATCCATCATAATCAACAGAAGCTATATCAAAAATCGGTTGTTCAGTAATCTCTGATTCGTTAAATTTAATCCCAACTAAAGAACTCATTTTTTGATATTCAAAGTTAGACGGAATTCCTAAACTCGAATTTGCCAAAAAACTAACCATAAAAGCATGAGCATCAGGATTAGTGCTTACGGCATCATTATTTTCAATGTCATCAAGTGTGAAAGTAATTTCTTTATCACTTAATTTATATGCTGCTTCTGTGCCATCGTAAGCACTTTCAATAACATTTTCAGTAAAATCTATATAGCTTGTATCAATTGGTAAATTATATAAACCATTAGCGACACCAATAATATGGCCGCTTTCACTAACATCGGTAACGTAAGAGTGTTTAGCGTTTTCAGAAGACCCTAACTCAGTTAATTGATATGTCGCACTTATTGCTGAAGTGCTTAATGTCGCTAAAATACTGGCAGCGAGTAATTTATATTTCATTTTAGTCCTTACTACTGATTCTGTAATTCTTCAAGTTCTTCCCAGCGCTCAAGGGCAGCTTCAAGGTCAGACTCAAGTTGTGCTAAATGGTTCAATGCTTTAGTTGTTACATCACTCTCTTGTTTAAAAAAGTCTGCGTCACTCACTACAGCTTGTTGAGCTTCAATTTCAGCTTCTAGTTTTTCCATTTTATTCGGTAGTTGCTCTAATTCAAGTTTTAATTTGTAAGAGAGTTTATTTGTCTTAGCTGCAGGTTTGGCAGCTGGAGTTACTACTTTTTCAACTTTTTTTACTGGTTGTTGCTGAATTCTTTTTTCTTGTTCAGCTAAGTAACTAACATAGGCTTCGTAGTCGCTATAACCACCAACGATATCTGTTACTTTACCATTGCCTTCAAATGCCCATACACTAGAACATGTATTATCAATAAATTCTCGGTCATGGCTTACAATCAGCACTGTACCTTGATATTGATTAATAATGTCCTCTAGTAACTCTAACGTTTCAATATCCAAGTCATTCGTTGGCTCATCAAGAACAAGTATATTAGATGGTTTTAAAAACAGTTTAGCTAATAGCAGTCTATTTTTTTCACCACCAGAGAGTGCTTTAACCGGTGTACGAGCGCGTGCTGGCGGGAATAAAAAGTCTTGCAGATAACCTAAAACATGACGTGAACGACCGCCCATCATCACTTCTTGTTTACCTTCGGCAACGTTATCTTGAACTGTTGCTTCTTCGTCAAGTTTTTCACGGTACTGATCAAAGTAAGCAAATTCTAAATTAACACCTTGCTTAGTTATGCCGCTATCTGGTTCTAAATCACCAAACATTAGTTTTAATAGTGTTGTTTTACCAATACCATTTGGACCTACTAAGCCGATTCTGTCACCACGCATAACAAGTGTCGAAAAATCATCAGCAATAACTTTGTCTTTAAATGCATGGCAAAGGTGCTGAGCTTCAAATACTAATTTACCAGAGCGGTCTGCTGTTTCAATATTAAAGTCAGTTTTACCAACTTGATCAACACGTTGTTTGCGCTCATTACGTAGCTGCTTTAACTCTCTAACACGCCCTTCGTTACGTGTTCTACGCGCTTTAACACCTTGGCGAATCCACGTTTCTTCTTCTGCTAAGCGCTTATCAAATAATGCATTTTGCGCTTCTTCTACTTTTAAATCATGCGCTTTTTGCTCTAGATAAGTCGCGTAATCACCTGGGTACGAAATAAGTTTACCGCGATCTAAATCTAAAATACGCGTAGCAACAGCACGAATAAACGCACGGTCATGTGATATAAATACAATGCCGCCTTTAAATTCTTTTAAAAACTGTTCAAGCCACATGACACTTGCCATGTCTAAATGGTTTGTCGGCTCATCTAGTAGCAATAAATCAGGCTCACTTACAAGTGCACGCGCAAGTGCCACTTTGCGTAACCAACCACCAGAAAGGGACTCAAGTTTAGCCTCTGGCGTTAGCTCTAATTGTGTTAAGACTAATTGAATTCGGCTATCAAAGCACCAGCCATCAGCGGCTTCAAGTTGGTTTGATAAACGTTCAAGCTTGTTTAATAACTTATCAGTACACTGTGTTTGCAATTCGTTACTAACATGATGAAAATCAATGAGTAAGTTAGCAATTTCTGGCATACCTTGCGCAACGTAATCAAATACAGTGCCACTTGCACCTTTTGGTGGATCTTGCTCTAAGCGAGAAATTCGAATGCCACCGAGTTGATTTATTTCGCCATCATCTAAAACAACTTGTCCATCAAGTACTTTTAGCAGCGTTGACTTGCCCGCGCCATTTCGACCAACAACACACACTCTTTCGCCACTTTCTATAACCGCATCTGCTTTGTTAAGCAAAGCATGTGTACCAAAAGCAAGTTGTGCTTTTAAAATTCTTATTAAATCCATAGTTCTTATTTGCTCTTATTCTGCTTGTGCTAAAAATTCGCGCACAGAGTGTAAGGTAAAAGGCCAATATAATTTCTCGCCTTTTTCACTTTTTAATACAGGAATAGTAATTTGATACTCAGCAATAAGCTGCTCATCAGTCATAATATCAATGAGTAATAACTCACTAGCATCACGAAGTACTTCAGTGATAAGTTGCTCAGCTTGCTCGCACAAGTGGCAACCATCAGTATGATATAAAATCCATTTAGCCATGCGTAATTAGCCAGCTATTATGGATTTTTTTATTACGTTTGAAGTCTGGTGATAGTGTTTTATCTGAGATATTAACGGCTTTTAAGCCTAAACCAATCAGGCCAACTTCATCCATTACAAAACCACGTTTGTTATTAGAGAAAATCAAAGTACCTGATGGACTTAAGATCTTTTTAACCCACGTTAATAATTTAATGTGATCGCTTTGCACATCAAACGCGTCTTTCATACGTTTTGAGTTTGAGAACGTTGGAGGGTCTAAAAATATCAAATCATATTGTGCTGTTGCATGCTCTAACCACTTTAAACAATCTGCTTGTTCAAAACGGTAACGTGTATTACTGATATTGTTTAAATCGAAGTTATCTTGGCCCCATTTCAAATAGGTTTTAGATAAATCAACTGTTGTAATTGCTTTAGCGCCACCAAGTGCAGCATGCACAGAGGCAGTACCTGTGTATGCAAACAAGTTTAAAAAGCGTTTATCTTTTGCATTTTCTTGAATATAACGACGCATTAAACGGTGATCTAAAAATAAACCTGTGTCTAAGTAGTCGAATAAATTAACTTTAAACTTAGCACCAAACTCTTCAACTACCATAGTTCGGTTTTGTTTAGACATAGCGGTATACTGGTCTTCACCCTTTTGCTTTTTACGCACTTTTACAGCAATATTTTCAGGTGAGATATCAAGTTGTTGCGAAGTCAATGTTATTACGTCTTGCAGGCGTTTTTCTGATGTTTTTTCATCAATTTCTTTAGGCGCTGCATATTCAAAAATAACCGCTGAATCACCGTAAATATCTACAGCAACATTGTACTCAGGTATATCCGCTTCATAAACACGATAAGCGTCTACTTTATTTTGTTTAAGCCAGTTTTTTAAGCCTTGCTTATTCTTTTTCAATCTATTTGCGAATGACGTAGAGCCTTCAAAATTAAGCGCTTTTTTATCATCGGTGGTCAAACTTACTTGCTTATCATCTAATTGATATAAGTTAAGTTCAACATCAAGTGGGCCATTTTTAAACTTATAACGCTTAAGACGCACAAGTTTTAAAAGTTTAAATAAGCTCTCGTCCATACCCAGTAAGGCAAGTTTCCAATGATTAAAGTGCTTTTTAAAGCCAACACCTAAATTACGGTGTAAATCAACAAGCTCAGCCATAGAACCAATACGCTCACCGTAAGGTAAGTTTGAGATTACAACACCCGGTAATTTTGCAACAGCAGTAAGTTTAGTGGCATCACTTTGCTTAAACTTAATAACATCATCAAGCTCAGCACGTTTGGCATTATCAATCGCTTTATTCAAAACTTGTTCATCGTAATCGTGGCCAATTAACCACAATTTAGGATCGGTAATGTTAGCAAGTAACTCTTCTTTAAGTTCTTTAAACTTAGCGGCTCTAAAACTGGGTAAACGTTCAAAAGCAAAGCCTTCACGGAATAATCCCGGCGCTTCGTTTCGTGCCATGCCGGCCGCTTCGATTAAAATAGTACCCGCACCACAACATGGATCGAATAAAGGCTGTTTTACATTATCAAGCCAACCACTTCGCTTAATTAGTGCAGCCGCTAAATGCTCTTTAATTGGCGCTTTACCTTGACCTTGACGGTAACCACGTTCAGACAAACGAGGGCCAGAATAGTCAATATACATAGAAACGCCGTAACGATTTAGTCGTGCAACAACACGTACGTTAGCGTCTTGCTTATCAACGTTGGGACGCTGCTCGTATAAATCATTAAAATAATCAACAATCGCATCTTTTATTACAAGACCCGAAAATTGTGTGTTTTTTAATGAGTCATTGGTACCGTTGAAGTCGACAGCGAATGTTTGAGTAGGTCCAAACCACTCTTGCCAAGGTTGCGATCGCGCAAAATTATACAGGCTATTTTTGTCATCTACGCCTTCTTTTTCTTCAATAAGCATAAGCACACGCGTTGCAAAACGACTTGATAAACAAACCTTTTGCGCCAGTAATGAGTCAGCCTCAAAACGAACAGAACCAACAGTTTGCTTAGACACAGTTGCGCCAAGCTCTGTTAGTTCATCAACCAATAAATTTTCGATTCCGATAGAAGTAAGTGCGATAAATTGCAAAGTAATAACCCTTAATAGCTAATTGCGCAGGATTATAACATAGGTTGAGTGACAAACACGCCATAAAGACACGCTTAAAAACTTAAATTTGATGAGGGTCTGTTGAACTTTCAAGGTTGAATTTGCAGCAGTCTGTTTGGTATTTAGGCAAGGCAGAGCCTATGTAGTGTGGTTATTCCCCATAAATGGGCGATAACGTAGCATTAATGCCAAACAGGCGCTGCCCAAAGGGTTCTTCCTAGGGGATATTTACTCTTTGTTGCCTACATGGATGTAGGTAAGGGGCGTGAGCAGGACGCGGAAGCTTTGCTCGGTTTTTACTTATTCTTACATGGATGTAAGCCAGTAGGATAACGCAGAAGCAGTTACCGAGCCCACTAGGTTACAAATCTCGCGCTGCGATTAAATAGCCCCTAGTTTGAACAAATTTCAATCCGCAAAGATCAGCAGACCCTAGGCGGTTTGACTTTGGTATTGCTGATTTAGAATGGGGTGGACTCGATTATTCAAAATACGGATTACTTCAAATTGTGCTAAAGATAAATTTTCGTCTAATTTAAAGGTTTCGCTTAAATTTAAGCAAATAGATGCATCAGAGCAGTGCTCTACAATTAAGAAATCACCCGATTGTGCTTTAGATGTTAATTTTACTATTGCCTCTACACTAGGCTCTGTTCCAGTGTACTCTTCAAAAAACCAGCTTTTCGATAAAACGGGTTTTAAGTGATATTTAACAGCGGTTGCATTTAGCGATATTTGACAAATTTGAGCAGCAGACCACAATTCAAACCCATCTAAATAGTTATAAACTTGTTCATAAAATGCAGCATCTTCTAAACTAAAACGTGGATTTTTAAAAACAGAATCGGTGAGTTGTCTTAACTTATAGGGCGTACATAATTGCATGTCGTCATTTAAATCAAGTAACAAACGATTTTTATTAGGACAAGTAATCCACTGCCATTGCTTTGATGCTTGTAACATTTACTCCTCCTTGGGTATGTTGAATAATTATTACTCACAGTATAACCGCTTTTGACCACTTTTAAAATGCTTGCTTAGAACATTTATCGAACGATCAAAAGCTTAGATAACTGATCCTTATAAGCCGTTAACGATCGTCTTTACCAATTGTGGACCTTTGTAGATGAACCCAGTATAAACTTGAACTAAATTTGCGCCTGCATCTAACTTTTCTTTTGCAGATGTAGCATCGTCAATACCGCCTACTCCGATGATTGGCAACTTACCTTGTGTTAAGCGTTTCAATTCACTCACTACCTCTGTAGAGCGCATTCTAACAGGATGACCTGATAAACCGCCGGCTTCTTCTGCATATTGCTGGCCCATAACTGCAGCTCGCTCAAGCGTGGTGTTGGTGGCAATTACACCATCGATTTTATTATTTAAAAGTGATTCACTTACTTGCTCTATTTGTATTTGATCTAGATCCGGCGCAATTTTTACCAGCATCGGAACTTGCTTATTGTGTTTAGCTGCTAGATCAAGTTGCTCGCTTTTAAGGCTTTGCAGTAAATCATCAAGCGCTGCACCATATTGTAAATCACGAAGTCCAGGGGTATTTGGTGATGAAATATTTACCGTAATGTATGAGGCATGCTCAAATACTTTACGCATACAATAAATGTAGTCATCTTTACCTTGCTCATTAGGTGTATCTTTATTTTTACCAATATTGATACCGAGTATCCCACTGTACTTTGCCGCTTTTACGTTAGCGATTAAGTTATCAACGCCTTTATTATTAAACCCCATGCGATTAATAATTGCATTTGACTCTGGCAACCTAAAAATACGAGGTTTATCATTACCCACTTGAGGGCGCGGTGTAACCGTACCGACTTCGATAAAACCAAAGCCCATTTGGCTAAATGCATCTATACATTCAGCATTTTTATCAAGCCCTGCAGCAAGCCCAACTGGGTTTTTGAATTCAAGGCCTAAAAAATTAACTGGTTTGTCTGCAATACTTTGCGACCAAGCGGCACTTAACGGCGTGTTAGCGAAGCGACGTAGGTTACTTAGAGCAAACTCATGCGCCCACTCCGCATCACGGGTAAACATAAAACGGCGAGCTAAATCGTAAAACATGAATATAATCCTCTATTAAAATACAGACAAAAAAATACCTCAGACAAGGCTGAGGTATTGTATAACAAAATAATCAATTCATTTATTTTTTGTGAAATAAAAACAAATGAAAGGCTAAATTATTTTCCTGAAGTATTACAATTATGGCTCAATAACATTAATTCACGAAGTGCTACAGAGAACTTAGCAAAATCATGACTTTGTGAAGTTTTAAATTCAGCCAACATCTGTTTCCAACGAAGTAATAATAACTCTTGGTTATCCATCCATTCATCTATTTGACTATCAACATCTTTTTCATCAGCTTCAAAGCTATTTAATACTACTTCAGCTAACGTACGTTGTTGCCAATCTAGCTCTTCACGGTAAGAAGAACGAGCAAGCGCTTGCCAATGGTTTGCAACCGGTTGATGGGTAATTTGATCTAAGAACCAATGCAGACCCATTCGCGCACCAAGTTTAAAGTACGTATTAGATACCATTGAGATACCTCGGCCCGAACTATTCGCAATTTCCGCTAAGTCCATTACCGAGAACAAACTTGATAATGCCACAATTCGCTTAGCGATAGCTTCCGGTACACCACTTTCAATTAGCTTATTAGCTTCTTGTACTATGCGATCATTTTCTTTCTCAACGATATAAGTATTTAAGTTTTCACTTAAATCTTTGAATGTTGGTGCAAAATACTCAATTCCTTGCTCAATCGTTTGCGCCTTATTACGATGACGTAAGAACCAACGTGTAGTTCGACGCACAGTACGACGAAGTTGGTAAAGCATCTCAGTTTGTACAGCTGCTGGAATCTTATTATCTAATGCGCTTATAGAAGACCATGTATCGCGCATTTCAAAAATTTCACTGGCAATTGAATAACACATTGCTATTTCAGCTTCGCTTGCGCCAGTTTCTTCATGCATACGTACCATGAAGTTTAAACCCATATCATTAACGATATTGTTAGCAAGTTTAGTTGCAATAATTTCTTTACGAAGTGGATGGTTGTTCATCGCATCGTTAAACTTCTCACGTAATGGCCGTGGAAACGATTTAACGAGCAGCTGGCGGTAATATGGGTTTTCAGTAATTTCATCACTTACTAAAGACTCTTTTAATACCATTTTAGCGTAAGACACGAGCACTGAAAGCTCAGGGCGAGTTAAGTCTTTACCTGCGGCTGCACGTTCTGCCAATTCTTCATCACTAGGAATGAACTCGATAGCACGGTTTAGCTTGCCGTCTTTTTCAAGCGCATGAATAAAACGTATTTTTTCTTTAAGAGTAGACGTGCCCTTCGATTGCGTAATTGAAATCGTATGCGTTTGGCGATAACAATCTTTAAGCACTAATTCAGAGACTTCATCAGTCATTGAATAAAGTAGCTCATCACGTTGTTTACGGGTTAAATCACCTTCCGCAACTAAGCCATTAAGTAAAATTTTAATGTTAACTTCGTTATCAGAACACGCAACACCCCCTACGTTATCGATAAAGTCAGTGTTGACACGCCCGCCTTTTGCTGCAAACTCTATACGGCCAAGTTGAGTTGCGCCTAAGTTACCGCCCTCACCTATAATTTTTGCACCCAACTCATTACCATTAATGCGAAGTGCATCGTTTGCACGATCTCCAACATCTGCATCAGTTTCTTTAGAGTTTTTAATGTACGTTCCGATACCGCCATTCCACAGTAAATCGAAGTTCATCATTAATGATGCTTTCATTAATTCGTTTGGTGTCATACTTGCTTTTTTAGTGCCAAGCATTTTTTTCATTTCAGGGCTTAATGTTATTGATTTAGCCGCGCGAGAAAAAATACCTCCACCTGCAGAAATAAGGTCTTTGTTATAATCTTCCCAAGATGAGCGCGGCATATTAAATAGACGTTCGCGCTCTGGGTAAGATGTCGCTGCATCTGGGTTAGGATCAATAAAAATGTGCATATGATTAAATGCAACTTGTAAACGAATATGTTTAGACAACAACATACCATTACCAAACACATCCCCTGCCATATCGCCTATGGCGACCACTGTAAAGTCGGTAGTTTGACAATCGATATCCATTTCACGGAAATGACGCTTAACTGATTCCCATGCACCTTTAGCAGTGATACCCATTTTCTTGTGGTCATAACCAACAGAACCACCTGAAGCAAACGCATCACCTAGCCAGAAGTTATATTCATTCGCAATACCATTTGCAATGTCTGAGAAGGTGGCTGTCCCTTTATCAGCCGCAACTACTAAGTAAGCATCATCTTCGTCATGACGAACAACATCTCGAGCTGGCACTATTTCACCACGTTCAATGTTATCTGTAATATCTAATAAGCCGCGAATAAATATTTTATAACATTCTTGGCCTTCTTTTATAAACGCTTCGCGTTCAGTCGGTAGCTGTTTACATACAAAACCACCTTTAGAGCCAACAGGTACAATTACTGTATTTTTAACTTGTTGCGCTTTTACCAGACCAAGGACTTCTGTACGGAAATCTTCACGACGATCAGACCAACGAAGTCCACCACGAGCCACCTTACCATAACGTAAATGCACGCCTTCAACACGTGGGGAGTAAACAAAAATCTCAAATGCAGGAAGTGGCAATGGTACATCAGGAATTAGACTAGGTTGAATCTTAAATGAGACATAAGATTTAAACTGACCTTGTGCATCTTTTTGATAATAATTAGTACGAAGCGTTGCAACAATCATATCAACGTATAAACGTATAATTCGGTCATCATCAAGGTTGGCAACATTTTCAAGTTCTAGGTAAATTTGTGCTATTAATTTCTCAAGTGTTTTAGCACTAGCCGGGGCTTTAATTGAGAACTTTTTAGCGAACAAATTAACTATTTGCGCAGCAATATTTGGGTAATTAGCAAAAGTACTTTCAATATACGTTTGCGAGAACGTAACACCAATTTGACGCATATATTTAGCATAAGCACGTAAAATAGAAGCTTCACGACCTGCTAGGCCACCCATTAAAACTAAACGGTTAAAACCATCGTTTTCTAGACGGTTGCCCCAAACATTTGTTAATGCAGCGCGAAAACGTGCTGAAATTTTATCAAAGTCAGCCATTCCTTTGCTGTCTATTAGCATAGAAAAATCCATGATCCAATTAATACGACCATCACTGGTTTTAACTGAATATGGCGTTTCGCCAACAACACGTAGACCAAAGTTTTCAAGCATTGGCATAACATCAGATAAATGAATTGGCTCATCTTTATGGAATAAGCTTAATCGTACAATATTGCTATTAGCTTCTTCTTGTGGACGATAAAACAACATTTCTAGTTTATTTTCGTCGGTCAATAATTCTAGTTTTTCAATATCTACAACTGCGGCACTGGGAAGCACTTCATCCTTATATGAACGTGCAAACGCATTACAGTATTTACGGTTTAAATCGTTACCGCGTGCTTCACCAGCTGATTCTAAAAGCGCAGACTGCAACTTGTCTTCCCAAGTACGCGCAGCTTCTATTAAATTATTTTCGATGTCTTTCACGTTATATTCAATATTGTTATCGGTCACACGAACAGTGTAATGGGTACGCGCCAGTGTTGACTCAGAAAAGTAAGTAGTAAATTCGACTTTGTTGTCAGAATTAAATGCGTTGCCTAAAATATCTTGCGTTTCACGACGAAGCGCTGTGTTGTAACGTTCTCGAGGAACATAAACCATACATGAGAAAAATCGGCCGTAAGCATCTTTACGAACGAATAAGCGACACATGTCACGCTCTTGTACTTGTAAAACCCCCATGGCAACTTCAAGTAGTTCGTTTTCACGCGCTTGAACTAGCTCGTCGCGGGGATAGGTTTCTAAAATATTTAAAACCGCTTTGTAAGCATGCGTGCCTTTAGCAAAGTCACATATCTCCATGATGCGGTTAATCTTACTCTTTAATACAGGGACATCCGCGGCGCTATTATTATAAAAACTTGAAGAAAACAACCCAATAAAACGGTCTTCGCCAATTACATTCCCTTCATCGTCAAAACGTTTTATACCAACATAGTCAATATAAGCGGGGCGATGTACACGAGAAAGTGAATTGGTTTTTGTTAAAATTAATAAATTACTGCTACGCGCTTCTTGGCGTGCTACTTCTGGTAATTCTGATAATAATCGTGTGTGTTCTTCAGTTGAATTTTTCATCAAGCCAAGGCTAGTGTCCATTTTGCCTTTTAATTGGTAGTCACCTTGCACAGGGCTTAATTCATATTCGCGATAGCCCATTAGTGTAAAATTATCTTTAACTAACCAATCTAAAAACTCTACCGTTTCGGCAACTTCGTTTTCATTTTTATTGTGGCGACGCTTAGGTAGCTCTTTGGTGACCGCAATTAATTTTTTACGAATAGGCTGCCAATCTTCAACTGCAACGGATACATCAACGAGTACTGATTCTAATTCTTTTTTGAAAGACTCAATTACAGAGGAATCTGTTTGACGATCAATTTCAATAAAGAAAACCGTTTTAGTCGACGTCGATTCTTGCTCTGCTTTTAAATTAGATAAACCCGATATTTTCGTGTTTTTGTCACGTTGAATTTTAAGTGGGCTATGAAGTAATAAGTGAGAGGCGATATTTTCACGAGTCATGGCCATACGCACTGAATCTACTAAAAAAGGCATATCTTTAGCAATAATTTCAACAATTGTATGCGATGACTGCCAGCCATCTTTAGCCACTTCGGGATTGAAAACGCGGATAACAGCATTATCAGTTGTATTCTTTTCTAGCGAATTCCAAAGGCTTAGTGCAGCGCCATATAAGTCACTATCGTTACGATTAGCCAAATCCTCTTTAGACATGTTGCTGTACAAGGCTTTGGCAAATTTTTCAACGAGTAACACATTATCAGCGTGAACTTTTTTTTGGATCAGCTTACAAACATTATCTAGGATAACCGAGGCTTGGCCTTCATTTCGTGTCATTGTATGTTCCTTAATCTATTACTGCCTAGTGGCAGAATATTTGTACAGCCATTTATTAGCGTGGAGTCAGTTAAATTCTAACCCTTTTACAGCTAATAAACAGCCTTTTCGATGAAAACATTTTAAGCTTTTCAGCTATTTGGTCATCTATTCACAAATTATAGATATAAATGGCCATTACTGGCCATTAAGGAGCAAAATTATTCACTTTATTTCTTCTGGTCAGTCCAGAGTAAGCTTCCAATCGCAGGTAATAACAGTACTGCACCTAACATATTTACTAAAAACATGAAGGTAAGCAGTATTCCCATGTCTACTTGAAATTTCAAATCAGAGAAAATCCATGTGCTAACACCAATTGCAAGCGTAATACCCGTAAATAACACGGCACTACCACGTTCAACCAATGCATTGCGATAAGCAACACTCAGTGGCACGTTTTGTTTAAGCTGCCCCATCATTGATGACAGGATATAAATGCCATAATCAACACCAATACCGACTCCTAAAGCAATCACCGGCAATGTAGAAACCGTTAAGCCTATTTCTAGTTGAACCATAAGTGCTTGTGCAAGTGTTGATACAATATAAAGTGGTAATACCACGGCTATTGTTGCTTTTAGGCTTCTGAAACTTAGTAAACATAAAATAATTACTGCACCATAAACGTATATCATCATTGGTATTTGTGCTTCAGATACTGACTCATTTGTTGCAGCCATTACCCCAACCGGCCCTGACGCTAATTTAAAGGCTAATTTATCAGTGCCCTCTTCTATTGAAAACTGTTTAACGTTTTCAATTACGCGGTCAATCGTTTGTGCTTTGTGGTCATCTAAAAAGATAATAACAGGCATAACAGAACAATCACCATTGAGTAAACCCGTACTCGTTTCTACTCTTGAAGTGGATTGCACTAAACTAGCAGAATTTCGTGGAAGACTTTGCCACTTAAGGTTACCTTCGTTATAGCCTGCATTCACTGACTGCGCAACGGAACTCAAACTAACAACTGATTGCACGCCGGCTACATTTTCAACTTTATATTGAAAGCGACTAATACGCTCCATAACATCATGTTCAGTACACGCTGCAGGATAGGCCTCAACAATGACCTTTAAAATGTCAGATGAAATTGTATATTTATCTGATATTAAGAAAGTATCTTGATTATAGCGAGCGTCTTGATGAAGGGAAGGTGCTCCGGCATGTAAATCACCTATGCGCATTTTATCTGCTTGCCAATAGCCCAAAGCAAATAACACCAAAGTAAAGCCTATAATCATTTTAGCAACTTTAGGATCGGTTGCTTTAACGAGTATGTCACGAATCGCATCAAGCAGATTTGGTTTATCCGCATCACCTGATTGAATATGCACACTGCCTTCAAATTTCATGTAAGAAGCCCAAACAGGCAATAAAATTAAATTAGTAAATATAATAACCGCAACACCTAAACTGGCTGTTATTGCCAGCTCACGGATAATACCAATATCAATGGTCAATAATGTTAAAAAGCCAACAGTGTCTGATAAAAGTGCAATACCACCTGGAATAAGTAACGTTCTAAAACTTGATTGACAGCAAATCCTAGTACTTTTCCCTTCACCTACTTTTTTGCCTATTGCATTGATCATCTGCACACCATGACTTACGCCAATAGCGAAGACTAAAAATGGCACCAAAATAGACATAGGATCAAGGCCAAACCCTAAACTTGAAAGCAGGCCTAATTGCCAAATAACGGCAATAATAGAACACGCGATAGGCAAAATAGTTAGCTTTAAACTGCCACAAAATAGCCAAACCATAATAAAGGTAAAGGCGATAGCAATGGCAAAAAATACGACTACCCCTTTTGCGCCTTCAGCTATATCACCAGCCATTTTTGCAAAGCCAATAATATGAATACTTACTTTGTCTGTACTTAAAGGCTCTCTTAAATCACTTTCTAGCTTTTGTGCAAAAGCTAATGTGTCTAATTTTTGTTGTGTTTGAGGATCTGTTTCTAAAAGTTGAGCCGTTACCATCGCGCACGAATAATCGCTGGCAATCATACGCCCTACAACTTTTGCTTTTTCAATGTTTTCCTTTACTACACCTAAACCACGCGTATCTGCTTTAAAGTTTGCAGGAATAATTGGACCACCTGCAAAGCCATCTTCGACTACTTCAACAAAACGAGCGCTGGGGGAGAATATAGAATTTACTAATGGACGGTTTACTCCAGGTATAAAATAAAGCTGATCATGAACCGCTTTTAGCTGAGTAAAAAATTCTGGATTAAATATATTACCACTGTCGTCACAGACTGAAATAAGAATACTGTTTGCACCACCAAACTGCTTTTCATGCTTGGTATACACTTTCATATAATCGTGGTTTAACGGGATATTTTTATTAAACGATGCATCAAGTTGAATTTGCGTTGCTTTAAATACAAGTAAGCACGTTATGAGTGCAAAGCTTATAAGCATGATTAAGCGATGTCTAAAAATCGCTTTTTCTATTACATCTAAAATCTTATGCATTAAGGGGTCAACTCCTTCACTTTAATGCCATCTTCTGTAGCCATGATTAGGTTATTATTTATAATCACACCATCAAGTATTGCTTTACCATCAGCGAGTTGCTCGTGAGTAAGTAACCCATCTTGTAAATGAAAAATAACTCCACTGTTGGCCAGCATTAACCATTGTTCATTGTTATAATTAATGATGCTGTTAACGGTTGCAGCTTTTACATTTTCTAAATGCTGCCACTCTTGCTCCCCTCGTTGTTTCGTAAATACGTTACCGCGTAGACCTGCAACAACTTCTTGTTGTTCATCTGAATTAAACGCAAAAAAGGAACCAGGGTAAATTTCTTCTAAACGTTCCCAAGTAACACCATTGTCAGAACTTCTGGCCATTAACCCCATTTCACCAACGATTATTAATCCGTTAGTCGTTTTTTCTATACGATTAAAATGCGGTAAAATTGAAGCTGTTTCAGCCTCATAACCTTCAGGATCATTTTCTTTTAAATCATTTAAATAATCGCGATCATCACTAAATAACAAAGAGTCTAAAAAACGCTTTTGCCAATGCTTTCCACCATCTGTGGTGTGGTAAAACATACCATATGCGCCAACGGCAAAGCCTTGTAAATCATTTTCAAATAAAATATCTAAACACGGTTTATCTAATTCAGGTTTTACTTGTTGTAATTGCCAATTAAGACCACCATCAGTGGTATTAATAATTGTTGCATCGTGGCCACACGCCCATCCATTATTTTCGTTACTAAAATCAACGGCAGTTAAGAGCACTTGAGTTGGAACTAGCTCAGCTTGTTGCCATGAATCACCCGATGTACTTTTAATAACAGTACCGTGTTTACCAACAGCAATTAAGCCATTACCCGTGTTAGTTATATCGGTGAGTAAGGTTTTAGCTGCATTTGTTGCACTGATTGCATTGTTAGGGGCTTCTTGTGCAACACTCGCACCGCTTATTATCAGGCTGGCATATACCAAATACTTCATAAATTTTAATCGCCTTGTACGAGAGAGTTGTTTGTCTTTTTACTAGGGAGTGCGTTGCGCGCTGTAAGACAAACGCGATGAGAAAGGAAAAGGCACTTAACATATTGTTAAGTGCCTAGTTTAATACTATCTACCTGCGCGACGTAAAGCACTTGAAGTAAATTCGTTATCGTTAAATGACTGTGAAAAATCGTACATTTTTTCTTGGTTGTCTAAACCAATTGCTAAATAACGACGAGAGTTCAAATCATGGTAAACCTCAAGCGTACTCCACTGTGTAGGTACTTCGTAATAGTTAAGGCCATAAGCCATTGCTACACGATAAAGTTGGTCGCGGTTATCATAAATATCAGTGACCTGTACCTGCCAGCTATCTTCATCAATGTAAAATACACGTTTTTTATAAATATGGCGTGTATCATCTTTCAAGTTAGCTTCAACAACCCATACACGGTGCTTTTCGTAACGCGTATGTTCTGGATTAATATGACCTGGTTTTAAAATGTCATCATATTCAAGTTTGTCACTATGTAGCTTATAGCTGTTATACGGTACGTATAATTCTTGCTTACCTTTTAACGTCCAATTGTAACGATTAGGCGAGCCATTAAACATATCAAAGTCATCGGTAGTACGTAAGCTATCCGCTGCAGTACCTGGTGCATCATATGCCACGTTAGGTGCGCGACGAACACGTCGTTGACCTGAGTTATAAGTCCAAGCTTGGCGTGGTGTTAATATTTGGTCCATCGTTTCATGAACTAATAACGCTGTACCCGCTAAACGAGCAGGCTCTGTTACTTTTTGTTTAAACTTAAACAAAATGTTTGAGTCTTGTAGCTCAGCTGGTGTTGCGCTTGGGTCTGAATATTTAACTAATAATTGCTCATCAAAGCCAACATAATTGTAAGAACCTGATGCGGTTGGTGCAGCTTGTCCACCAAAACGCTCAATAGATTGGCCACGATAGCGCAATAAGTGATTCCAAATTGCCTCTAAACCAGTTTTAGGGATAGGGAAAGGGATACCAATTGCAGTATTTTTAATCCCGTTACCACCTTCAACTAGCTCTGCCGTTGCTGCAAATTTTTTCGTTGCATCATAAACAAATTGAGGATACGAAGCAGAACGACGTGTTTCGTATACTGGCATTTTGAACGTGTCTGGATACGCTTCAAATAAAGCAATTTGCCCGGGGCTTAAATTTGCTTTGTATTTTTCAATATTACTTTTATCAATAGTGAAAAGCACTTTATCTGTTGAAAACGGGTCAAGATGATGCATACCAGGTTCATAACCTGCTGGCGCAGATGTAATCCCGTTATTCCATGCAGGAATAGAACCATCAGCATTGGCTGATTTTTCTGCACCCATTGGCGTTAAATCTTGGCCTAAGTGAGCAACTTCATCAGCACTTAATTTGGCTAATGCCGCGCTGCTTGCAAACAAGCTACAAAAAGCAGTAGCAATGAGGGTAGGTTTTTTAATCATAGTAATGTTACCCCTAAATAGAATATTTTAAATTGAAAGAAACGTAATCGCGGTCTGAGAATGTATTAACACCACCGCCGCCCCAAAATGAGTTATAGCTCACATCAAGTGACCATGCATTTTGGTAATTAAAGTTCATGGTAGCACCTAAAGATTTACGGTCTTCAATAAACAAGAACATAGGATCTGGTGTATTACCATTTACGTCATGAGAGAAAACAAAACGTGGTGAAAAGTTAATACCATTGTAGAGATTAAAATAATCACCTTTAGCAATTAAGCGGTAACCCCAAGAAGAAGCGGTTGCAAAAGACTTTTCTTCAGCACCATTTGATAAACCAAGCTGTAGCGTTGAATAATCGGTAGTACCTGGACCCGTAATTGTTCCACTTCGGCCAGTGCCAGATACATTTAAGCGCATTTCATCGTATTCAGGCATATTGTGAATTTTTACAGCGCCCACTTCACCAACAACAGCCCAGCTATCAGCACCTAACGAAGGGCCAAATAAATGGGTCGCAGTGAACTGAATCTGTGATGTATCACGTTCAATATAACCTTGGGCAACTTCACCTGGGCCAACTGAGCTTATAGCATCACCAAAACTCATTTGCGAAATACCCGCAAAATCAGGACGAATACCCGCAACAGCTAACTGTTCAGGCATTGCTGTGTAGAGTAATTCTACGTCATCAATTTGCAGTGGTTCATCTTGACGAAAAGCAAATTCACCGGCAAAGGCTGTTTCGCCTATCGTGGTATTAAAACTTAAACCGTATAATTTGATATCTTCAGGGTAATCGTTTTCCGCTTTAGAGAAAGCAGTTAAATCAGCAACATTATCAGACGTAATTTCTGTTGTCATAATCATTGCTAAATCTTGTGCAATAGCTGCTTGAGTAAAGTTTGATACACGACCAGATATAAGCGGACGACGACTATGATAATTCACATGATACAGTGCAATTTCAGTATCATTAAATTCAGGCAAAAATACACCTAAACGTAAACCGTATTGGCCGCCATCTTCAGGTTCTGTTTTACCGTTACCGCCTTTACCTTTAAGTGCAACTTTAGTGGGGTAAGCAAGGTACATTTGAGCAAGTAAAGCACTGCCTTCAGCACTAGATGGATCAATCCCCTGTGCAGCTGCCGCTAAAGCAAAGTCAGATGTTAGGTTGTTTAGACTATCAGTTAAAAATGCAACATCAATATCAGGGTTAGATGTAAAACCTAACTGAACATTTTGCTGATAACCATTTTCTGCCGCAAAGTCATTAGTAGAAAAGTACGTACCTGCTGCAGGCAAACGCGTTTCTTGCCATTGATACTGATAAAAACCTTCAAGCGTAATATTGTCTGTTATACCCAATGAAGCCCATAACATGCCCACCGGAATAAATGCCTCTTTAAGCTCAGCACCAGGTGCTTTTAAACGATCTATATCTACAGGGTTTACATTAATACCATGAGATATAAGCGTACTTTCGCCCCAGTTAACAACTTGCTGACCTAAACGCACTGATAATGGGTTGTTACCGTCATTTAAATCAAAATCAGCCCAAACAAACGCATCTAATAAACGAATGTCGGCGCAGCTTTGTGCTTTAGTATCTTTATCGTCACATGGGTCAACACCTTGACCTGATGTAGGATTAGCATATGCATGATTGCCATCCATTAAGGCAAAATCATAAAAATACATAAAACGTGTAAACAAACCGTAGTTGTCTTTATTTATTGAAAGGTCGTGTGTACCTTTTAATAATTTAGAAAATGAATCACCACTATCGAAATTCAAATTACCCGCGTCACCATTATTTGAGTAAGAGCCTGGTTGAGCCCACACATCTTGAGATGAATAAACGGTATTACTTAACGCAGGATTGTAACCTGCCCAGTTAAACGCCGGGTTATTACTTTTACCAATTAAGCTAAAGTCTCGGTCTTCTACACGGACACTTTGCCCATATGAAAAGGTTGAATCGAAGGTAATATCAAACCCTCCGGCTTCAAATGTTGCAGCTTGTACATTAGCTGTTGATAAACCAAGGCTAGCGATTGCTAAACCTATAGCGATTTTATTTTTAACAAAAAGCGATCTTCTTATCATTTTTGGTTCCCCCCTGTCGCGGGTCATTTTGTGTGATCAAGTTATTGTTTTTAGTGTAATCGTAACGATAGAAGCGAAATGGATAAATTACAAATAGTCGCATTCAATCTGTTATATATTTTCATTCTGGTTGACGTTTACGTATTGGTAAGACGTCGTACCAGATAATTTATACACGTAATTTAACAATAGAACAAATTGAAATTAACAAAAAGACAATATTTTATGATTTTATAACATAAAAACAGCGTACTAAGCCACTCGTTCAATACGAATAAATTTATTTTCAAGGGTTAATAACATTCTGAAACGCCCTCTTATACCTAAGCTAGTAATAAATGGCCTTAAGTGATTAGCAGAAAAACGCACTGTTTTCCCGCCATCTTCGACAACCTGCAATGAGCTAAAACGACCATGGTAGTAATCCATGCATTCGCTGTAGCTCAATCTTAAATTAAAATAATATTCGATCATTTACTTAAGTGCTTTTTCAACCTTTTCAAATAAATCGGCGCTTAACCCATCTAAATTAGCTAAACGTTCTAGTTGCAGTCTCATTGCTGTTGAACGTGTATTATCGTATCGCTTCCACGACATAAACGGCGTTAGCATACGAGATGCATTTTGAGGGTTTATAGCATTTAATTTAATGAGTAAATCACCTAAGAGCGCGTAACCTTTACCATCAAGGCGATGAAACTGAGACGTATTGAAATGGCTAAAGCTACCTACAAGTGCTCGTACACGATTGGGGTTTGAAAAATCAAAACACGGATGTTCGTAAAGCGCCTTAATATTATCAATTGCATTGTCACCAGTTTGCATCGCTTGCAAAGCAAACCATTTATCCATTACTAATACATCGTGACGCCATTGACTATCAAAGTAGTTTAACAATTCTTCACATAGCTCATGTGACGCTTTAACAGCGGCACTTAGTGCACCTAAAACATTCGTCATATTTTTTGAGCTTGCAGCATGTTTAATAAAATCAGCAGCGTGCGGGTCATTAGTTTTAGCAAGGTAATGAAGGCATAGCTGCTTTAAAGACCGAATTGCAACGGCGCTTGCATTTACACTGCCATCATCGATTAACGATTCAAAACACGTTATAAACTCGTTAGTTAACTCATCCGCTATTTGCCTTTCAAATTGCTCAGCAATATTGACTATTTCATCTACTGGAATTACTTCAAATTCAGCAGCCAACGTATCAAAACTTGGTAATTTTAATAGCTCTGCAATAAGCGCTAGATCGCCCTGTTTTTCATTAACTAATCCACGAAGCGCATTAATTATCTCATCACTAAGCCCAACACTTTCAACACTGTTTAGATTCGCTTTCATTGCTTTAATAAATAGCTGCTGCTGTGCATCCCAACGAGAAAAGTCACTGCGTGCGAAACGCATAATATGAAGTAGCTCATGTTCATCTGTCTCTTGGTTTAAAATACATGGAGCAGAAAAGTCTTCAAGTAATACTGCAACAGGTTTAGCAGTCATATTATCAAAGTGAAATGTCTGTGATGGTTGAGTTACATTTAGAACGTGGTTAACTTTTTCGCCTTGGTACTCAAGCTCAATACTTTGTCCATTTACATCTAACAGTTCAATTGCAAATGGAATGTGCAAAGGTGCATTACCTTGCTGGTTCAGCGGTGCAAATTGTTCAATTGTTAAACTGTATGTATTTGAATCCAGATCAAAGTTTTGAATAGCATTTAAACGAGATGTACCTGCTTGACTATACCAACGTTTAAACTGATCTAAGTTAACGCCTGATGCGTCGCTCATTGCACTTACAAAATCATCACAAGTAACAGCTTGTCCGTCATGGCGCTCAAAATAGAGTGCCATACCTTTTTGAAAGTTTGGCTCGCCTAATAATGTATGCATCATTCGGATTACTTCGGCGCCTTTATCGTACACAGTAACCGTGTAAAAGTTATTCATTTCAATAACTTTTTCTGGACGAATAGGATGAGCCATAGGGCCAGCATCTTCGCTAAACTGGTGTGTGCGCATTACTTTTACAGCGTCAATTCGATTAAGCGCACGAGAGCCTAAGTCACTACTAAACTCTTGATCCCTAAATACAGTTAAACCTTCTTTAAGCGATAACTGAAACCAATCTCTGCACGTTACTCGATTACCTGTCCAGTTATGGAAATACTCATGCCCTACTATAGATTCAATCGTATGATAGTCTTTATCTGTCGCTGTTTCTTGGTTGGCTAAAACACATTTACTATTAAATATGTTTAAACCTTTATTTTCCATTGCACCCATGTTGAAAAAATCAACGGCTACAATCATATAAATATCTAGGTCATATTCTAAATTAAAACGCGCTTCATCCCACTGCATTGCTTTTTTAAGTGAGGCAATAGCATGTGGTGTTTTAGATAAATTACCTTTATCTACAAATAGAGCAAGTTCAACATTTTTACCGCTTTGAGTAATATAGTTGTCTTTTAATACATCAAAATCACCAGCAACCAAAGCAAACAAATAACTTGGCTTTTTAAACGGGTCTTGCCATTTAGCAAAATGACGCCCATCTTGAGTTTCACCACTGTCTACTTGATTACCATTAGATAGGAGCTGAGAAAATTTTGTATCTGCAATTACGGTCACATCAAATGTAGATAAAACATCGGGGCGATCCATGTAATAGGTTATTTTTCTAAACCCCTGAGCCTCACATTGCGTGCAATACGCACCACCTGATAAATATAAACCTTCTAGTGAAGTATTAGTCTCAGGTGATATCTCGGTGACAATACTTAATTGGCAACTATCCGGTAGATTATTAATTATTAGTTGCTCGCCAATAATTTCATAATCCGTTATATCAACAGTATCAATTGATAAAGAGAGCAGGCGTAAATCAATACCATCAAGCACTAAGGGTGCTTTGTTATCACCTACTCGTGTAAGTGTTAATAAGGAACTTACCTTCGTTGTTAATGGCTGTAAGTCAAATGTTAGCTCAGTGTGGTCAATTAAAAAGTCTGGGGCTTTGTAGTCTTTAAGATATTGTGCTTGAGGTTTACTTGATTCAGTCATAGATGCTCCAAAACAGCTCCTTTAAATTTAAAAGAGCTGTTTAAAATTAGGCCGATTGTTTTGGTGTGATACGTAAAATTTTAATACCTAAATAGGCATAAACAACCGCTAATACAGGGTTAATTAAATTAAAGAAAGCGTACAGTGCATAGTCAAACGGATTTATGAGTAAAACGCTTTGCATGTAAGCGCCACAAGTGTTCCACGGAATTAGTGGGCTGGTAATTGTACCGCCATCTTCCAATGTACGAGATAAGTTAACAGGCTTCAAACCACGTTTTTTATATTCATCTTTAAACATACGACCGGGTACAACAATAGCAATATATTGATCAGCAGCTATCACGTTAGTACCAATACACGTTGCTATTGTTGCCGCAATTAACGATCCCGTACTTTTAGCTATTTTAAGAATACTTTTAACAAAAATATCAAGAAGACCTGTTTTTTCCATGATAGCGCCAAACATAAGTGCGGTCATAATAAGCCAGGTCGTTGTAAGCATTCCAGCCATACCACCACCACTAAGTAGCGAGTCCATTTTATCATCGCCGGTGTTTATACTAAAACCGTCAAAAAAAGTGGTCCAAACAAGCTTAAAGTAGCCTACTAACTGTCCTTGAGAGACATCAATTTGGCTAGCAATTAAATCAGATTGAAACAACATGGCCCAAACAGCGCCCACAACAGCACCAATAGAGATAGCAGGAAAGGCTGGCATTTTTTTAATTGCTAAAACTAACAATACAATTAGTGGTATTAGCATTTCAAAACCAATATTAAAATTTTGTTGTAAAATAGCTGTAATTTCGTCAATACGCCCTGCTTCACTTGAAGCCGTTGCATTAAAACCCATAAATATAAATATAATCAGTGCAATAACAAAGCTAGGTACTGTCGTCCATAACATATGTTGGATATGCTCAAATAAATCAGCCCCAACAACTGCAGGTGCAAGATTTGTAGTTTCTGACAGTGGGCTTAACTTATCACCAAAGTACGCGCCCGATATAACCGCGCCGGCTGTTACTGTTTGTTCAAGCCCAAGACCGGTTGCTACGCCAAGTAAAGCAACACCTATTGTTGCAGCCGTAGTCCACGAACTACCAATACTCATTGCAACAATGCCACAAATTAAGCAGCTAGCTGCATAAAACCAGCTCGGATTGATAACCTGTAAGCCATAATAAATTAAGGTCGGTACAGTTCCTGATAGTAACCAAGTACCAATTAATGCACCTACCATGAGTAAAATTAGAATAGCACCAAGTGAAAGCGTTATGCCTTCAATCATTGCTTGCTCTAACTTTTTCCAAGTATAACCATTTTTAAGACCAATTAAAGCAGCTGCAAAAGTTGCGAACAAAAGTGCAATCTGGTTAGGACCTGATGAAGAATTATCACCAAATAAGTATACGGCAGCGCCGAGTAGGCAAATTAATACAGAGATAGGAACTAATGCATCAAAAAACGAGGCAGGCTTGATTGGTTTATCTTCCAATGGCTTCAAAGTAGAGACTCCTACACACTCAATGTGTGTTTAATTATTATTTTTAGCACGTAAAGCGCATTAATTGAACTTTAATGATCTAGCTCAACTTTATGTAATGGGAGATTATAACAATTTAGTAAATTATAGGTAGCAAAAAAGGCGCAAAAGCGCCTTTTTTATAGAGGTAAAACCAGCGGTTACTTCTTAGCTATGCGACCATAGTTAATATAATCTTGGGTAATTAAAGCAGCTTCTTCTAAAAATGGGTCAAGCTCTTCAATAACCTCAGGTAAATCATCTAAGTTTTCTACCGGATCTTTACCTAAACGCTTAAGACGTTCATTAGTACGTACAAGTGCACGTGCCTCACCTTCGTCTTTTTCTTTAATGCGGTCTGATTCAACTAAAGAGATCGTTTTACGATCTTTCTCTTTGTTGTATAAGGCAATATCATTAAATACATAGCCAAACTCAGGTTCTGATTTAATTCGTACCTCATGTTGCTTCTCAAGATAGGTAATAACTGGCGTTAAATTACCAAGTTTTTTATATTTCGCTTTAACAATGCTATCCCAAGGCAGTGCATTGTCTTGTTTACTTTCGCCCCATTCTGCAGGATCGATTGCTGATGGAAACGAGATGTCTGGAATCACACCCTTGTGTTGCGTACTACCACCATTGATGCGGTAAAATTTAGCAATTGTATATTGCACGCTACCCAATGCATTATCATACAAGTCGTAAGCACGGCCTAAGCCTTTGTGCTGTTGAACCGTGCCTTTACCAAAGGTTTGCTCACCAATAATAACTGCGCGGCCATAATCTTGCATTGCCGCTGCAAATATTTCTGATGCTGACGCACTGTATCTATCAACTAATACCGTAAGTGGACCATCATAATAGGTAATGCCATCGCGGTCTCTTTGTTCTTCAATACGGTTATTTAAAGTGTGTATTTGAACTACAGGTCCTTGGTCAAAAAACAATCCCGAAAGCTGGGTAGCTTCATATAATGAACCACCACCATTTTGGCGTAGATCGATAATAATCCCATCAACCTTTTGCTCTTTAAGCTTAGCAAGTTCAACTTTTACATCTTTCGAAAGATTATTGTAAAAGCCAGGGATTTCAATCACACCCACTTTGCTTGTTAAATCTGAATATTTAGCTTCAAAGACCTCTGATTTAGCGGCTCTGTCTTCCAATCTGATTTTATCACGGGTAATTTCAACAACTTTTGGTGTGCCGTGAGCATCAGCGCCTTTTAAATACTGAAGACGTACTTTAGTACCTTTAGGGCCTTTAATTAAATCAACAACGTCATCTAAGCGCCAGCCAATAACATCAACAAATTCTTCACCATCTTGAGCAACACCAATAATTCGGTCATCGGCTTTAATTTGCTCTGTTTTATCCGCAGGACCACCAGGTACTAAACTGCGAATAACTGTGTAATCTTCATCTGGACTCAATACTGCACCTATGCCCTCGAGCTCTAGGTCCATATCCATTTTAAATTGTTCAGCACGACGCGGCGATAAATAAGACGTATGCGCCTCAATACTGCGTGCTAAAGAATTTAATACTAATTGAAATGCATCTTCTGGATTTGATTGCACTAAACGCTTTTCTGCATTTTTATAACGTTTGGTAAGCACTTTTTTAATGCCTTCCCAATCTTTACCCGTCATTTTTAAACGCAATGCATCGTACTTAACACGTTCGCGCCAAATTTCATCAAGCTCGGCTTGAGATACAGGCCACGCAGCATCTTCACGATCAAAAAAGTATTCATCTTCTTTATCAAAGGTCATTTCTTTTTCAAGTAATGCCAGTGAATACTCGTAGCGTTCAAAACGGCGTTTAAGGCTTAAATTAAAGATATCAAATGTGAAACCCAATTTGCCGGTAGTTATAGCGTTATCAAAGTCATCGCGGTATTGCTCAAAAGAAGCAATATCGCTTGCTAAAAATACGCTTTTATTAAAATCAAGGGATTCGATATAACGATCGTACACTTTACTAGAAAGCTCATCGTTAAATCGAACCGGGATATAGTGTGAACGAGTAAATAAGCTAGCCACGCGTTTGCTGGCAGTACCATGTTGACTTTCTTGCTTGAGCAGTGGTAAATCGTCAATAGTGACGGCTTCTACAGCAGCAAATAATGAACCTGAAAACAGGGCAGCAACTAACGGAATGAGCGTAAACTTTTTACTCATACAAACTCCTTAATTTATTTACAGTTTAAACGATGTATAAACTGTCAGCTTTGGTTTTAACTTGCATGCCTGTCACTAATTCAACATGAACGTCATCTTTGTTCACTTCAGTGATTACTGCATTTACAAGTGCTTGGCCAAGTTTAACCTTAACCTTATTATTAACCTTGACCTCAGTAGCTGGTAAAGGTTCAATTTTTCCTGAACGTTTAGCAGGAGCTGCTTTGGCAGGTTTATTAGCTGCAGAAGCGTTTTTATCACCTGTTTTACTAGCATGCGCTGGTTTTTTCTTAAAAGATTTAGAATCTGAGTCTTGGCGTGGACGTTGTTGTTTTTTACGTTTTGCCATTTTAGCGCGGCTTTCTTCCAATGCTTTTTGTGCATGGTCGATATGCTCTTGCTCAACTTTTTCACCTTGATTACCATCAAGATCAATACGAAACTCTGACTTAGTTACCGCTTCTAAATAACGCCAGTTAGACGTGTATTTTCTGAGCGCTTGACGAACTTGAGTCTTGCTTACTTTGTCAGAGCCTTCAATACGCTCAGCGATATCTTTGAAAATACCTACTTTAAGCGGTTTGATGCCATCTTTTTGTTTAAAACATTGTGGGAATTCTTGATACAAAAATTCCAATACTTCGTTAATATCTTTTAGCTTGTTTGTGGTTTCCATTTTAGAACCTATTTTTCACATCTTTTCATCAAGGGACGAATCGACGTAGTGTGTTACCCAGTCGACCAGCTCTTCAAAGTCGGCTTCTATTACAGCCATATCGCCTCGAAGGTGTTCCCAAATACCATTAATCGTTTCATCAATAAATTCACATTCAGAATCGTCCGGAAGACGATCCCAGGCAATATGAATCAAATCATTGAGCGTTTCCGCTACATGTTCTTCTTCGCCTTCCCAGTCGCCAACATCTTGCACAGCAAACAGGTAGTCTTGAACATTTAGCAAATCTTTCATTACAGGCTCGCCTCTAAGCATTTCACTAGCGCTTCAAGTCCGGCTTTATCGTCAGTATCAAATCGACCAACACTTGGACTATCAATATCAAGAACAGCAAATACTTTACCATTTTTCAAGATAGGTACAACAATCTCAGAATTTGACGCCGCATCACAGGCAATATGACCGTCAAAAGCGTGAACATCTTCAACTAATTGTGTTTCAGCGGTTGCCGCAGCAGTTCCACATACTCCTTTTCCTACTGGAATACGAATGCATGCAGGATTACCTTGAAACGGGCCTAGTACTAATTCAGTAGGAGAATCCATAAAGTAAAAACCCGCCCAATTCACATCTTCTAAAGAGGTAAATAATAACGCGCTTATATTTGCCAAATTGGCAATTACATTAGATTCACCAGCTATTAGTGATTCAGTTTGCTTAACTAATGACTGGTAAAAATCGTACTTTTGCATACCAAACTACTTCTTATTAAACAGACAGTAGCTAAAGGTACTCTTTGTCGTTAAAAATTGGAACCTTTAAAGGGTAAAAAAAAGGAAATTGCGCTGTTTATCAGCGCGCTTGGTCAATAATTCTGCGATTATTTTTTTGCACAATTACGAAGGCCAAATAAAAATAGTCCTGCGGCGAATCCAGACATCACACTATTAATTAAAAATATCTCGCCTGTTGAAGCACTTAATAGATAACTAAAAATAGCCCCACCTAATAACCCAAGTGTTAAAACACCTGAATAATTAACTTTTGAATACTTAAACATGAGTAAATAACCCGGCACAACAAAAAGCCGCCATTGTTAAACCTACAATATGTGCATTTGATATGGCTGTCATCAATAGTTGAAAGAACACTGATAGAAAATCACCCTGCAACGCTAGTGCATAATACAAACCTAATAAACTGCCAACAATCACTGGGGACAATAATGAAAGCGCGACGCTTTTTGCAAGTTGATGTTTCATCTAATAATCCTTAATACAGCGTATAAAATTTAATGTATTAAGCATGCACCAAGATCTAAAGCTTAGAAATAGAGACTATGGTCGTAACTTATGATGATAAAACATACAACATACAACATACAACATATAAGCTAGGTAATTTAATAAAGTAATAAAAGCCCAGTTTTTAAAAGAAATAACAAATAGCTCAGTAGTTACAACTGAGCTATTTTTTGTGATAAATCGATATTTTTATTTATCGCCAACTCTTCAAGCACTATGACTCTTTCAGCTAAAACGTCTAACTTTCTTTGCAGCATAACAATCGTATTTTTCTGATTTTTATCTTGTAATAAAAGTGATTTTTCTTTAGTAGTCGTTTTATAGGTAAAGTAATTTTTAATTAGCACTAAAAGTAAAAAAGGCGACAAAAAAATCATTATAATTAAAAATAATTCAAACATTATTATCTCCTTTAAGTGTTTTGTGTTGCTAATTTATAATACTGAGACGAAAAACCTGGACGTTTTTTAAATAGTGTAGAGAGTGTTATTTGGCGCGGTTTACCACGACGGATAAGTAAGTTTACGTAGAGTATGCTTAAAATTATTGCAGTTGCCTTGAACAAATTGCCTTTTAAATCCCCTGCTGCACCACCTGACATGCTAAATATGCCATAAGCCGCATTCATAAATATATGCATCCATAATGGAAACCAAATACGGTATCCACATTCGCAAAATAACCACGCAAACCAAGTTCCTGCGATTGTTGTAATTGCAACAGCCATCACAGCTGAAATAGCATCATGTCCTTGATAAATATGACCCAAACCAAATATCGTTGAGCTAATTAATGCGGCGGGAATAAACCCCCAACGACAAAAACGAAATAACACGCCGAACAAAGCAGCTCTAAAAATTATTTCTTCAAAAACTCCCGCGTATATTGAACCTGTAATTATCCCCGTAATTGAAAGGTTTAGCGCGTTACTCAAATAAGCGTAACCTATCACCATAGGTGTGCAACAGACTACCGCTGCGAGTAAATAACGTTGAAAACCTTTAATGTCGACACCTAAAACGTTGTACCAACTCTCATGTTTAAATAATAATGTTGCCACAACTAACAATGGCCCATAAATAAACAAGTATTTAGCAGGAAATAACAAAAGGGCTGATTGTTGATCAAGGTCAGATAGGACACTTACCCAGTTATCCCCCCAGAACTCTTTCATCATGTAATGACAAAATATAAATGTGGTGATTAGTAGCAGTGCTTTAATTGTATGTTTCATACGTACCTTCTTAAGTTACAATTTTAAATTCAACTTAATCATGGCAATCACTAATTATGAAATCGATCAATTAGGGCTAAATTTCATTTTTAGGTGCTAACTACATGTTTTTGGGGTCATCAACAAACATCAGGGGTTAACAACAAGGCTTGTTTAATGACATCAACATAAGTTCGCGAAACTGGAATTGTGAAATCAAATGAGTTCATCGATAACTGTAATCCTCCGGCATTCCCTTTACTTACTGCGACTAATTGTAAATTAACTGCATAAGACCGATGACAGCGATATAAAAATGTATTTTGGGGTAATTGTTTTAATAAACCAGTTAACGTTATACGCAGCAATTTATGAGAAACAACATCGTTTTCTATCGTTGCGAGCTCACAGTAATTATCGGCTGACTTAATAAACAATATATCCGATAGCGCAATTGTTAGCTTGTCACCTTTATTATCGCCAATAAGTGTTATTAGACGATGTGGGGGGACGTTATTTTTTTCTACCTCTTCACAAGCACGCTGTTTAGTCTTAACAACCGGTATTTTTTCAGTTGTTAAGACCATATGCTTTGCATGACGATTGACAACAAATATGAAACTAATCGGGAATAACCCCACTGCTAATGTATATACAATGAAGAGTATTTGGTTTTGCCAATGCCAAGCCCCTAACATAGCAACAACAAAATATCCGTGGTTAAACAAAGCAGTAATTAAAATATAAAGGCTGGGGGTCACTATTATTTGAAGTTTATTGCTAAGATTTAAGCGAATTAAAAAGATCTCAATAAAACCCGAAAGCAATAAAGCGCAAAACGTGACTAAGCCGTAGCCTGAAAGGCGGAGTAATTTATAAGGTTCAGTATCGTTGGTTGTACCAAAAGGTTGGAATACGAATAGAATAAATAGAGTTACTATCGAAAATAAAATTGCCCTGTATATAACCAATTTTCTTGACGCTAAATCATCTTTAAGCCACAACGTCATATTTTACATACCTTTAAAACACGCTTGCTAATAAAATACCACAAATTCATCGCTAATTACTTATCATTTTCTCAGTAAATATAAAATGATAAGTAATACCAATTAGCTTATATATGAAGTCTATTTAACGATAAAGAAATTGCGCTATAACTAGGCGAATTTTTATACCTAGTCGGCTTGGTAACTGCTCCTGCGTTATCCTACTGGCTTACATTCATGTAAGAATAAGTAAAAATTGAGTAAAACATCCGCGTCCTGCTCACGCCCCTTACCTACATACTATATGTAGGCAAACCCAAGAGCAGCGCACGCTTGGCATTTGAGCTGCGTTATCGCCTATTTATGGGGAAATAACCACATAACATAGGCTCTGCCTTGAACAAAAACCAAACAGTCTACTGTAAATTCAAGCTCGAAAGATAAAAAGGCCCTAATCTGCCCATATAGACTCTATTTAACAATAATGCATTTTATACCAACCTGCATAAATCTTTGATCAATTTAACGAATTAAATTGCACTATAACGTCGTTAAAAATTTTTTATTTAGAACAACTAGATATAAAAATTTTTGCCTAGTTCTAGCGTAATTTTCTTAACGTTAAATAGACCCCATATATAAGCAGATTGGTATTAGTTTTCTATAGATACAAAAAAGCCCGCTAAATTAGCGGGCTATTTTGTTATATGGTGGAGAGATAGGGATTTGAACCCTAGATGGGCTATAAACCCATGCCGGTTTTCAAGACCGGTGCATTCGACCACTCTGCCATCTCTCCGATACTGCTAAGTTAAAAGTAAGAGTGTACTAATAACTATTTAAATGAATGATACTTTAATTACCACACACTATTAAATAAGTGGTGGAGAGATAGGGATTTGAACCCTAGATGGGCTATAAACCCATGCCGGTTTTCAAGACCGGTGCATTCGACCACTCTGCCATCTCTCCGCACGGCCTGCATAATAGGGAAACCCATCCCTTTTGTGAAGCTTTTTTTTAAATTAATTGTTTAAGTGCTTAAAAAACAATTAATTTGTTTAAAGTTAAGACAAAGTGTTTTTAATTTAATCGCTAATGAACTTTTATTTAAATATTTAACTCTATTGATCTACAAAGGTTTGCCCAAACATATAAGAGTTGGTAATCTAATTTTAGTTAAATTATCGAAACACACACGTTTCACTTAAAGGAGCTCTACAATGGCGTTTAATCAATCGTACAATACCGCGAAACCGGTAATGTCTACCATTGAAACAAACAAGGTACTTAAAAACACCTACTTTTTACTAGCTATGACACTTGCATTTAGCGCAGTTACAGCCGGTATTTCAATGGCACTACAATTACCTTACTTTATGGGAATTGTGTTTACACTCGTTTCGTTCGGTTTATTATTTGTTGTAAATAAAAAAGCAGATACAGCATCTGGTGTATTTTGGGTGTTTGCTTTCACAGGTTTAATGGGGGCTGGCTTAGGTCCATTGCTTAACCATTATGCTGCATTACCTAATGGCCCAATGCTTATTATGCAAGCCTTAGGTTCTACAGCGCTTATCTTTTTTGGTTTATCTGCTTATGCACTAAATACTAAAAAAGACTTCTCATTCATGGGTGGCTTTTTAACTGTTGGCTTAATTGTTGTGATTGTAGCAAGCATCGTTAATATTTTTATTGGCAGTTCATTGATGTTTATGGTGCTTAATGCAGCAGTTGTATTGATTATGTCTGGTTTGATTTTATTTGACACAAGCCGAATCATAAACGGTGGTGAAACTAACTACATTCGTGCAACTGTGTCTTTATACCTAAGCGTATATAACTTATTTACTTCTTTGCTTGCTCTACTTGGCGCAAGTGATGACTAATTAAATAGTTCTGTTAAAATAGCCCCTTTATTGGGGCTTTTTTATTGGAATTGTTTTGGCACGCTTTGTTCTTTCATTACATACACCACCATCCGATCACGATACCACGCAACGCATAGTTAAATTTGCGAATGCATGTTTAGCCCAAGGGCACACCATTGATGCTATTTTTTTATACCAGCAAGGTATTTATCATGCATCTACCCACTTTGATTTATCCTCAGACGAACTTCAAATTTCAGCACTTTGGCAGCAACTCGCTGATCAAAAACTAAATTTAATGCTGTGTGTTACCGCCGCGCAAAAGCGCGGTTTAGATATTGATAATACAGGTGTATTTACCGTCGCAGGGCTGGCTGAATTTGCAATGCTTGCAAGCGACGCAGACAAATGGGTGCAATTTAAATGATCAATGTATTAGTAATGAGTCAGTGCAGTCCATTTGACGATTTAAATATTCGTGATGCACTTGATATGACATTAATATTTGCTGCTGTTGATCAAAATGTAAGTTGGCTATTTAGCGGCCCCGCTGTTTTGGCTTTAAAAAAGCATCAACAACCAAACCATATTGGCTTAAAAGATTTTTTTAAAAATATTAAAACACTCGAAATATATGATGTTGAAAACATTTTCGTGTGTGAAAAATCATTGCTTGATTATGGTTTAAATAAGCATGATTTACTCATAGAGGCAAAAGCTCTTAACTTTAGTCAACAACAAACACTAATTAAAGCGCAGCAACATGTGGTGAATCTATGAGTACGTTACATATTTTTTCAAAGCCGCTTAACTATTACTCGGCAAATCAGCTTGAGAATTTAATTTTATCAGGCGATAAGGTACTACTTGTTGGTGATGCCTGCTTTGCAAAAAAACAATTTAGACAATTTGCAGATACACTGTTAATACTTGAACAAGACGCGCAAGTACGTGCAATAAAGTTAGCAGATAACGATAAAGCAATTAGCTATGAAGACTTTGTGGCACTCACTTTATCAACTAATCAATCAATTACGTGGTAACTCATGCTTGAATTTAACAACCAACAGATTGAAACCGACAAACAAGGCTACTTGCTCGACCATACTTTATGGTCAAAGGAGCTGGCGCCTGTAATTGCTACTCAAGAAAACATCACACTTAGTGAGCAACACTGGGAAGTCATCAATTTTGTTCGTGGTTTTTACATTGAATATAACACCAGCCCAGCAATTAGAATGCTTGTAAAAGCAATGGCTAAAGCACTCGGTGAGGACAAAGGTAATAGCCTTTATTTATATAAATTATTTCCTAAAGGCCCAGCTAAACAAGCAACAAAAATTGCTGGATTACCAAAACCAGCTAGGTGCATATAATGAGAGCTAAATCAGGCAATAATCAAACAACACAAGCCAAGCCTAAAAGAAGTACTGGGCGTACTTATTCTCGCAGTGCACTTAATAAAACGCCATCTGGTAAAAGAGAAATAAAGCCGCAAATAGCATCTAAAGACAGAAAAATTGTGTTATTCAATAAACCATTTGATGTGCTATGCCAATTTACAGATGACGCAGACAGAAAAACGCTTGCAGAATTTATCCCGATTAAAGAAGTATACGCCGCAGGAAGGTTAGACAGAGACAGTGAAGGTTTATTGCTTTTAACAAACTGTGGAAAATTACAAAACACCTTGACTGCTCCTGATAAAAAAACGAATAAAACCTACTGGGCACAAGTTGAGGGTGAACCAACGAGTGAATCAATTAATGATTTATGTAATGGCGTAGAACTTAAAGACGGACTTACACTCCCCGCTAACGTTAAAATAATTGATGAACCAACAATTTGGGCGCGAAATCCGCCTGTACGTGAACGAAAAGCAATCCCCACTACTTGGCTAAGCATTACCATTAACGAAGGTAAAAACAGACAAGTCCGCCGCATGACGGCGCATATTGGCCACCCTACTCTTCGCCTCATTCGCTATAGCATTGGTAACTATACGTTGGATGATATTAATTGTGGTGAATATAAAGTAATTAAGGGCGTAGTTGATGCATAAACCGCATGTTACGGTTGCAGCAATAGTAAAAAAGCAAAATGAGTTTTTACTTGTAAAAGAGCGCGATAAATTTACAAAGCAAATTTGTTACAACCAACCTGCGGGTCATTTAGAGAAAAATGAGACACTTGCACAAGCTGCAAGCAGAGAGTTACTTGAAGAAACAGGCTTAGCGCTTGAGCCTATTGGCTTTTTAGGTGTGTATAATTTGCATGCCGAAAATGGAGTGCACTATTTGCGATTTTGCTTCTTATTTGAAGCGCCTGATAATATAAAAGCGCCAACGCCAATAGATACCGACATTATCAGCGCTAACTGGTATACATTAGAGCAAACAAAATCACTACCGCTTAGAAGCCCTTTAGTCCTTAAATGTATTGAAGATAGCTTAAACAAGATACCTTTGAGTTTAGATACAATTTACAACGATTAATTTAAGCACCCATAGGTGCTTCAAAGTATCGTTTTTAATTAAATAAACAGATAAATTAATTTATACAATACTTCGTAAGGTTACTTTGCTATTTGTTATACAAATAAAATAGTGACAAATTATGTCCTTTGCCGCCCTACGCTCTTTAAGCACAAACAAAATACATGCTATAATCGCGGCCTTTCCAAGTTAACAGCAATCTGTATAAGCGAAATTATTCATGAGCGAAAATAGTCACATTAAAGTCATTGTTGGCATGTCCGGCGGTGTTGATTCTTCTGTATCTGCATATTTATTACAACAACAGGGCTACCAAGTAGAAGGCCTGTTTATGAAGAACTGGGAAGAAGACGACAATGATGAATACTGTGCTGCCGCTGATGACTTAAAAGATGCACAAGCAGTGTGTGATAAGTTAGGCATTGAGCTTCACACAGTAAACTTTGCAGCAGAATACTGGGACAACGTATTTGAGTACTTTTTAGCTGAGTACAAAGCAGGTCGTACACCTAACCCAGATATAATGTGTAATAAAGAAATTAAATTTAAAGCCTTTTTAGAATTTGCGGCTCAAGCACTCGGTGCTGACTTTATTGCAACGGGTCACTATGTTCGCCGTGAGCTTCGCGATGACAAATACGTTATGTGTCGCGGACTTGATAACAATAAAGATCAAAGCTACTTCTTATATACCCTAAGCCATGAACATATCGGCCAAACCTTATTCCCGGTAGGCGATATCGAAAAAACAGAAGTACGCCGCATAGCAGAAGAACAAGACCTAATCACTCACGATAAAAAAGACAGCACAGGTATCTGCTTTATTGGTGAGCGTAAATTTAAAGACTTTTTACAAAAGTTCTTACCAGCACAACCTGGCGTTATTGAAGACACTGACGGTAATAACGTAGGCGAGCACGAAGGCTTAATGTACCACACACTTGGACAACGCAAAGGCTTGTTAATTGGTGGTATGAAAGAAGGTTCTGGCGAGCCTTGGTACGTAGTAGATAAAGACCTTGAGCGAAATGTACTTATTGTGGGCCAAGGTAAAGATCACCCTCGCCTATACAGCAACGGTCTTAATGCAAACCAACTTCACTGGGTAGACCGTATTGGTCCTAAAGGTACCACTCGCTGCACAGTAAAAACACGTTACCGCCAAGAAGACTTAAGCTGTACCCTACTTGTAGGTGAAGACGGCATGGCCCGCGTATTGTTCGACGAGCCACAAAAAGCAGTGACACCTGGTCAATCTGCCGTATTTTACGCAGAAGATGTGTGTTTAGGCGGTGGTATTATTGATTCGGTGATCAAGTAATGAATCAATACCAAGTCATGGCGCTTGCCGCCATGTGCCAGGTTGCTAAACAAGTTCAAAAAATTGCCCAGTACGGCAGTAATAATGAGCACGACTTAGAAGTATTACTTTCAAGCATTATTCAAACATCACCGGCTTCGCCAGAAGATGTTTACCAAGGTACTGACAACTTACGTGATGGCTATAAAACATTAATGGCGCAGCTAACCGCAGGTGCTCAAAAAGATGTTGAAATAGTAAAATACGTAGGTGGCTTAATGCAGCTTGAGCGAGCACTAAGTGCAAACGACAAAAGCTTAAACGAATTAGGTAAACGAATTGATGATATTCATCGTCGTTTAGATCATTTTGCTATTACCGACGAGAGCGTTGTTGCCGGTTTAGCAGATATATACTCGTCGGTGCTGAGCCCCCTTGGGCACCGAATACAGGTTTATGGTAAACCCGAGTTATTAAAACAGCAGCTCACTCAAAATAAAATCCGTGCGTTATTATTAGCCGGCATTAGAAGTGCAGTATTATGGCGACAAATGGGCGGTAAACGCCGTCACTTTTTCTTTGCAAAAAGAAAAATACTCGCCATTGCTAAAACAAAAATTTAACTATCGTTCAAACTAAAATTTAGGAGTTATTATGGAGCTTTCAGCGTTAACGGCTATCTCTCCAGTGGATGGTCGCTACGGCAGCAAAACCACTGAACTGCGCAGTATTTTCAGCGAATTTGGCTTAATCAAATACCGCGTAATTGTTGAAGTGCGTTGGTTGCAAGCGTTAGCTGCAGCAAGCGATATTAAAGAAGTGCCTGCATTTAGCGAACAAGCTAATGCACTTCTAAACGCCATTGTAGATAACTTCAGTGAAGCTGATGCACAGCGCGTTAAAGACATTGAACGTACGACAAATCACGATGTTAAAGCGGTTGAATACCTACTAAAAGAAAAAGTCGCCGATAACACTGAGCTTCACGCAATAAACGAATTTATTCACTTTGCTTGTACTTCAGAAGATATTAATAATCTATCTCATGGTTTAATGCTAAGCGAAGCGCGTAAAAACGTTTTACTTCCTTATTGCGATGAACTTTTAAGCGCAATTAAAGAAAAAGCAATTGAATACAAAACAATCCCAATGATGACTCGTACACACGGGCAACCTGCTACACCATCGACTATGGGTAAAGAGTTTGCTAACGTATACATGCGTTTAAAACGTCAACGTGACCAAATTGCACAAGTAGAAATGTTAGGTAAAGTTAATGGTGCTGTTGGTAACTACAACGCTCACCTTAGCGCATACCCAGATTACGACTGGCATACACACGCAGATAAGTTTGTATCAAGCTTAGGTTTAACACTAAATCCATTTACGACACAAATTGAACCGCATGACTATATTGCAGAGTTGTTTGACGCAATTGCACGTTTTAACACTATATTGCTCGATTTTGATCGTGACATGTGGGGCTACATTGCCCTTAATCACTTTAAGCAAAAAACAATTGCTGGCGAAATTGGCTCATCAACAATGCCGCATAAAGTTAATCCAATTGATTTTGAAAACTCAGAAGGTAACTTAGGCTTAGCAAACGCTATTTTTGCTCATCTTGCACAAAAATTACCCGTTTCTCGCTGGCAGCGTGACCTTACCGATTCAACGGTATTACGTAACTTAGGTGTAGGTATGGGTTATGCGATTATTGCATACCAATCAACACTTAAAGGTGTAAGCAAGCTTGAAGTAAATGAGCAACGTTTAGCTGACGAGCTTGATCAAAACTGGGAATTACTCGCTGAGCCGATTCAAACCGTTATGCGTAAATATGGCATTGAAAAGCCATACGAAAAACTTAAAGATTTAACACGCGGTAAACGTGTAAACAAAGAAATAATGGCTGACTTTATCGATGGTCTTGACCTTCCAGAGCACGCCAAAGTAGAAATGAAAAAACTAACACCTGCTAATTACATTGGTCGTGCTGTTGAGTTTATTGATGATTTAGTTTAAAACTAAATTACTCTTTTAAAAAGCGAAAGGATCATCCTTTCGCTTTTTTTGTTTTAACCCCATTGCACTAACTAGTAGGCATAATGTATGTATCAATTAAAAATAAATAATTTGTCTGAGCAAGAGTTTTTAAGCCATTTTTGGCAAAAAAAACCGCTTTTAATCAAACAAGGTTTTACTGATTTTCAAGACCCACTTGATGCTAATGAGCTTGCCGGCCTAGCAATGGAAGAAAGCATAGAGTCACGCATTATCACCAATCATAAAAATGATTGGCAAACGCACCAAGGTCCATTTGAAGACTTTGAGCAGTTAACCGACGATCACTCCACTTTACTCGTGCAAGCAGTTGATCACTGGCATCCAGATGCTGGACAACTACTAGAACCTTTTAGGTTTATTCCCAACTGGCGCATAGATGATTTAATGATCAGCTATTCAACGCCTAATGGTGGTGTTGGCCCACACTTAGATCAGTACGATGTATTTATTATTCAAGGCGAAGGCAAACGTCATTGGCGTGTAGGTTTGCCTGATCCGACACTTAAGCAGTTTGCTCAAAACAAAAAATTACTGCAAGTAGAAGCATTTGAAGCCGTAATAGATTGCATATTAGAGCCCGGTGATATTTTATATATTCCACCTGGGTGTCCTCACGAAGGTTACGCTGTAGAAAATGCACTCAATTACTCAGTTGGTTTTAGAGCCCCTAATCAACAAGATTTATTGTCGAGCTTCGCCGATCATATTATTGATACCGAAAGCGGTCAAAAACGCTACACCGATGGTAATCTCACACTCAGAGAATCTAAAGGTGAGCTTAATAATATTGAAGTCACTAAAGTTAAAACATTAATGCAAGGACTGCTTGAAAACGACACGTTATTCAAACAATGGCTAGGAACAACCTTAAGCCAACCTAAACATGAAATGGACTTAGCGCCTGCTGAAGAGCCATTTTCAGCTGAGCAAATAACGAATGCATTAACTAATAACACCATTGTGTTTGAACGCTTAGGTGGCACACGCGCTATTTATCAATTGCTTGAAGAAAACATTTTGTTAAGTGTAAACGGCGAAAATTACACTGTGTTATTAACTGACTTAGCTGCTGTGAAACTACTAACTGACGATATCGAGTTTGAAGCCTCACAGTTAAAATTTTTAAAACCTAGCCTAGTATTTATTCAAACCTTTACTACACTCGTTAATGAGGGAATTTGGTTTAACTAGGAGTTTGCCATGGGCTATCAAGTTGATAAAGTAGAATGGGCTATACGTAAGGATATGCTTCAACTAATTCGTGAGCGTGTTTTTGTTTATGAATTACACATACCTAAACGTATAGAATTTGATAGCCTAGATAAATTTGCGTTGCATGTACTTGTTACAGACGACACTCACTGCCCCGTTGCTACAGGCCGATTATGTACTGATGGCTTAATTGGTCGAATAGCTGTACTACCCGCACACCGAAACCGCAATGTATATAAATCGCTTCTTAATTTCATTATTGATTTAGCATCAAATCAGGGGATAGAAGCTGTCAGTATTAATTGTATTCTAGATGAAGTAGAACGTTTTAAGCGAAATGGCTTTATTCAGCAAGGAAATGTGTTTATGGAGGCGGGAATTCCTAGGCAACGTATGCAATGCTCTGTTTCGGCGTTTAATACAACGCCTTTCACACTTGTCCATTAGATTAAGAAAAGGGCAATAAATAAACCATCACCCTCTACTTTTTTACTTAACCCAAACTGTAGTTACTTTGCCTCATTTGCCCACAGAGGTTCATTTTCATACATTTCGTACAAGCCATGTGCTCTATTTATAAGTAAGTTAGCAAAATCTACCTGCGTTTTGTCACGGGCGCCTGTACTCATAATTTGATCCGCTTTTAATTGCCACTGCAAAGAAAAGTAACGCATTGCATCGCGGGCATCTGTAGCCGCACTAACCTCAGCATGATCTGTAGGTAACCGCCCTGTTACCACCCAATATGTTTTACCATTTTGTGCTTTAAATTTCCACATTGCGCAAAGTGGCGCTAAAAATCGGCTATCTTTATCAACTACTGATTTTGGCATAATGCCCTTTTCAGCTAAGTGCTTTTGCGCTGCCTGAAAACATTCACGCTGCCATGCAACACGTTGTTGCTCAGCTAAAGCTTGCTCTTGTGCTGTTAACGGTTTTTTTTCTTGTTGCTGCATTTTTAATAACCTTTTACTTCTTTTTTTACACTCTAAGGGCTTAGTAAATAAGGTGCAAGTATAAAATGGCCGTTTACACCTTCAAGCGCTCTGTTTGCTGAATTTTCAGCCAAACTACTATTTTATATTGTGATCAAACGAACCTACATCACCCGGAAAAACTACTGGAGACTCAACACCGTCTTTACTAACAGAGGCTACACCAAAGTAATAATTATCAATCACTACATTTTTAAGTGTGAACTCTGAAACCCTGCCAACGTATTTACTAAACTGCCATTGCGGCTCGCTCGTGTAACGCCAATAAATTTTGTAACCCGCAATATTTTCATCACTGCTTTTTTGCCATGAAAACGACGTATCAGCTGTAACTGCTCCTGTTATTTTAACTTCTTTTGGCGGTGCAGGTGCCCACGCCATTGATGCCATCGTTACCGCATTAAGTGAAGTTAACTTGGCCGTATAGTCAAAATCAACGCCTTCAATAGTATCACCATACTCAACCCCATTTTCGGTGCGTAAATCTTGATGCTGGCGATCGTAATGCTCGTTAGTTTCCATAATACGCACTGCGGCAAAACCTGCATCGTTAAATGGACGATGATGCCCACCACGGCCAAACCTATCTAATCGATATACAAGCATTGTATCTAAATTAGGAATGTATCTATCCGCAATAGTATCTATGTAGCGCGCTAAATTACGACTCGCAGAATCAACTTCACCACCTCTAAAGCGGCGAGTATTAGCTTGCTCTTTTGTTTCTACAACACGGGTACCTTCTGAAAATATACGTGCAGTTGTATTATCGGTTACCCCATTAATACCGGTAATATTGCCAATCATATCGTTGTTTAAAACGCCATGAACTTGCCAGTCATGCTTTTGCGCGTAAGCCGTTAATATTTTCCCACCAAACAAACCTTGCTCTTCGCCCGAAAGCGCCGCGTAAACTACCGATCCATTAAATTTGTATTTACTTAAAACACGAGCAGCTTCTATTACACCTGCCACGCCTGATGCGTTATCATTTGCTCCAGGTGAATCACTCGTAAAGTCCATAACATCACTTACACGTGAATCTATGTCGCCCGACATCATCACCATGCGATTCGGCTCGCTTGACCCACGTTGAATAGCCACTATGTTAACCACTTCAACAGGATTCGAAATGCGTTTTTCGCCCGATATAGTGTCCTTCACTTCAATAATTTCCAGACAACCACCACACTGCGCTGATATTTTTTCAAATTCTTTTTTTATCCAACGCCTAGCCGCACCAATGCCTCGAGTATCCGATTTAGTTTCTGAAAGCGTATGGCGAGTACCGAAATCCACCAGCGTTTGAATGTCACTACCAATACGTTCGGCTGATACTTGAGCTGCTATATCATGTAATTTTTGCTGTTCTGTGTATTGAAGTTGTGTTTTCCCATGTGCTGATAGTGCAAGTGTGCAGGCGCCTGCAATTGCAGTAAATTTAAGTAACGTTGTTGTGATTTTCAAAGGTGTTTTAAGCATCTATTAGCTCCTAATTATTATAGTGTAACCATTACTTAACTGAGATTTTATGGCAATACATTTGAGGTAGATGTAGAAAGGATCACGCTAAAACGCATTTACAAGAGGTTATTAGGATAGTAAAAAGCCCACTACCTTTTATAAGTACTGGGCCAAAATTCATTATGCATACTTTTAATGAGTGGTTTTAATATCAAATTCTTTCAAAAAGGCCTCATGTACTCCTAAGCTTGCAAGCACACCAGCAGAAAACATAAATATTAATACAAATGCTAAACAGCTCAAAAACTCCGAACTATTTTCAGGCTTAATATAGTAGTTAAGTAAAAAACCACTCAATACACCTATAAAAGCAATTTTGTTAAATAAAAAGTAACTTGGGATCTCAAATGCCCAAACAGAGGTATTGTTTACAAACTGCCTATATCCATACGTAATAAAAGCCAGCATACCAATAATACTAATTACAAAAGTAGATACTGTCGTTAATAGACTCATATTTTTATAAATAAGCGCATGTCCTAATTGTAAAGAATAAATAAATACTGCAAACCATACTAAAACAGCTGGCCCTAAAATTAATCCCATTTTCAATCCTTGAATAATACTTAAGTAGTTAATTGCCAATACAATATTATAGTAATAAGTGAAATTACATGTGTTCTGCACAATAATCTATTTAAAAATTTATTTTTCGTGGCACACTATGAATGTGTTTATAAAAAAGTTTAAGTTATGCGTCAGCTAAAAAACGATACCATTGAAGCAAACCAAATCAAATCAGAACAAACTGATTTTGGCCCTATAACTGTATTTCAAAATCAACAGTATCGTTGGCTAACACTTGCACAAAAAAAAGATGAAGATATTACTATTCAAGGTGTTATGTGCCTTGTGCATCCAGAACAAGTAATCGTCCCTGTAAATCAATGCATGTTGCTCTTTTTACTTAAACCTGCAAATACACTAAACATATTAAATTTAGGCTTAGGAACCGCAGGGTTTGAGCGAATCATGTATCACCTGCAAAACCATACGCCTTACGTAAATACCATTAATACATTTAGTACAATCGAAATAAACCCAAATATAGCCTCTATTGCAACGCAATTATTTAACCTACCAAGTAACCACAATATCCACTTACAATGCGCTGAACAGTATATTTCAAAATGCACAGCTAACTTTAACGTAATTACTATTGATATTTTTAGTGGTGAACATCATCAGCCTTTTTTAACCAATGACAGCTTTTGGCAAAACATAAATCGCTGTAGTGAGCCAAATACTCAAGTAATCGTTAATTTAAACCCGCAAACAGGTCAAGAATTACAAGCCCTTTTGGTACTGATAAGGCAACATTTTAAATGCTTGGCGCTAATAGAGTTTAATGAATATAAAAATATAGTATTGATATTGTGCCAACATACGTTAATGCATATTAACGTTGATGAAATACAAAACTCACCTGTGTTTATAAATTTTGCGCCAGACCTTTATAAAAGTATTAACAGCATTTACCACATTGAATAAAACGTCTTACCGCCCAGGTTCATGTTTTTCATAGCACGGTAAGCTTGTTTCTAACAGCTCCCAGTTAGCCTTAGATGTAACAAAGTTATGCGACAATACTTGTTCAGTAATATCGCTATCAAATATACCTAGACGAATTCGTATTCTGCTTTTGTCATCTGCATTACTACTATAAACAGGAGAGCCACAACATTTACAAAAATAGCGCGTACGCCCTGGTTTAAAACTATATTCACTGAGTCGTTCTTGCCCTTTCGTTATTGTAAAGTCATCTGTATTTACAAAGCCATTAGTTGCAAATGCAGTCCCGCTATTTTTTCTACATAGTGAACAATGGCAATGAATAATGCTGGTTATACTGCCCAATACTTCAACACTTACTTCACCGCACAAACACGAACCCGTATACATAAAACGTCCTAATAATTTAATTAATTTCAACTCAGCTAAAATTTGCTGAGCTGATTGAATACAATGACAATATTACATTTTTCAAGCTCAATCAAACCATAACTAATGTTTTAGTGATTGACATAAAAAAGTTAAATTGGTTATATGACTTTTAATAAAAACCATAGCCGAAATTAAAATTGGTTAACCAAATATCATTAATATTACGAGAGCCAATTATGTCTTCTAAACACATTTTATTTCTTTGCTTATTCAGCACCCTATCAGCATGTTCAACCATTCAAAAAAACACATCGAGCGATTGGCTGCTTATTGATAACTTTGAACATTCACTTAGCAAGTGGCAAAGTGTTGATACTCAAAATGAAACCAAACCACAAGTTAAAAATCCACAAATAACAGTTATACAACCAGAACAAGCAATCGCATCTGTTAATCATTATTTACTAAAAAAGCCTGCGGCAGAAGGCATTGTAGGAAATCGTAAAGCGCTTTCTTATACAAAGCTTCCACTAGCGGTTGAAGTTGGTCAAACCTACACATTTTATATACGTATAAACGTCGCTGCGTTTCCCAATAATCACGCTTTTGGGCTGAGTAATCTTACTCCGGAGTTAATTAATAAACATGCGTACGATGCATTTGAGCCAACACTTCGCGTAACCGATAAAACAGAATCAAACGGGCTTGTAAACGATGGCGCATTAATGGTTAAAACCGACAGCGGGTATAGCAATATTCAAAACTACACTAGTAAGCAATCAGCCAAGCCTCTGCAAACAAATACGTGGTACGACGTATGGTACGTTGTTAATAACGCCGCAGTCTCAGAGCCAGGGCAACAATACGATGTTTATGTAAAAGGTGGTGAATTTAGCAAGCAAACTCTGGTATATAAAAATGCACAATTTAGAATGAAGCGCGAACAACCGCTTATATACTTTTTAGCAAACTGTAATACGGGCCCAATTAAAAAACCTTATGGTAATGGTGGGCTCAAATACGATGATTTATACATGAGCGAAGGAATAAATCTAAGTAACCCAACGCAATAAATAAGAATAACACTCATAATTAATGACCTACAAACCTGCATTTAAAAATACTTAAATGGTATGATACTCGCCATTATTTGCCATTTAAGTTTTTAAAATGTATCGATTATTTGAAAAAATGACAAAAGCATTTCCTGAGGACCAACCCACTCAGCCGCCTTCTACTTTATTTGCTTTTTGTCGCCACTACACCAAAGGAATGGAGCTGTCGCTACTACTTATGTCAATCAGCGCCGCCATGCTTGCTATTTTAGAGGTTTCTCTATTTAGCTACATGGGCCAACTTGTCGATTGGTTAACGGCTTACACTCCCGAAACCTTGTTTATAGAGCAAAAGTCTGAACTTATTAAAATGGCTGTTATGCTGTTATTAGTATTGCCCATCGTCGTATTTTTTCATTCTGCTATTTTACACCAAGCATTACTGGGCAATTACCCTATGTCTATCCGCTGGTTAGCGCATCGTTATTTACTGCGCCAAAGTGTTAGCTTTTATCAAAATGAATTTGCAGGAAGAATAGCCACTAAAGTACTGCAAACTTCTTTAGCCGTTCGCGAAACAGTGACTAAACTACTCGATGTATTAATGTATATCGTGGTTTATTTTGGCTCAATGGTATTTTTAGTTGCCGAAGCTGATTGGCGCTTAATGATCCCTTTACTGGTTTGGTTAGTTTTATACATTTGCGTACAGCTTTATTTTGTACCGCGCCTTAAAAAAATTGCCAGCTCACAAGCCGATGCGCGCTCAGAAATGACCGGTCGAATTGTTGATAGCTACACAAATATTTCTACTATTAAATTGTTTTCGTATACCCAGCGTGAAGAGCAATACGCAAAACGAAGCATGGATGTATTTTTACAGCCCGTGTACAAGCAAATGCGCTTAGTAACCAGCTTAAACTTTGTTATTCAAAGCTTAAATTACCTATTAGTATTTTCGGTTGCCGCTGTATCACTTTATTTATGGTCGCTTAGCGCAATTAGCGCCGGAGCCATTGCAGTTGCTGTTAGCTTAGCGCTTAGATTAAACGGTATGGCGCAGTGGATCATGTGGGAAATAAGCAGCTTATTTGAAAACATTGGCACCGTAGCCGATGGTATGAAAACACTGTCAAACCCTATCGAAGTTGCCGATAAACCAAATGCCGATACGCTTAACGTAAGCCAAGGCGCCATTGAGTTTAACAACGTACACTTTAACTACGGTAAAGCGGCAAACGAAACTAATCGCAGCCCAGTAATGAACGGTTTAAACTTAAATATTAAACCTGGCGAAAAAATTGGTTTAGTCGGTCGCTCTGGCGCGGGTAAATCAACACTTGTTAACTTATTACTGCGCTTTTACGATACAAACTCAGGAACAATAAAAATTGATGGGCAAAACATCACAGACGTAAGCCAAGAAAGCCTACGCCGATATATAGCCATGGTAACGCAAGATACCTCCTTGCTTCATCGCTCAGTAAAAGACAACATTTTGTACGGTCGCCCCGATGCAACCCACGATGAAATGCTCAACGCCACCAAACAAGCTAAAGCACTTGAGTTTATAAATGACTTAGTCGACAGCAAAGGCAATAAAGGCTTTGATGCACAAGTGGGCGAACGCGGTGTTACGCTTTCGGGCGGTCAACGCCAACGTATTGCTATTGCACGTGTGCTACTCAAAAATGCACCCATACTTATACTCGACGAAGCCACCAGCGCACTCGACTCTGAAGTAGAAGCTGCAATTCAGGCAAGTCTTGATGATTTAATGACAGACAAAACAGTTATTGCCATAGCGCATAGGCTCTCAACCATTGCGCAAATGGATAGATTAATTGTACTCGATGATGGGGGCGTGGTTGAACAAGGCACTCACGAGGAACTAATCGCTAAAGCCGGAATTTACGCTGCACTTTGGACTCACCAAACTGGCGGATTTATAGGAGTAGATTGATCATATAAGACCCTAGATATTAGCCTTTATTTTGATGCAACTAAAAACATAAAAGCGAAGCTGCTAACAAGGCTCTTCGCTTTAAATGTAAATTTTTTGTTTCATGAAACATTTGTCTAAATATTAGTGTCGTTCACTGCTTTGTAAAACGTTCATTCACTTCATATTTCTAATTGTTAAAATATTAATAACTCAACGTCCCTAGCATAGCTCTTTACTATAGATTTAAATAAAAATTGTAAAAATAAAAGCAAATTATTTTTCAATTTATACATTAAGTTATAAAAACAATCCAACCTTGCTTCATTAAAAATATCTCTCCAGTTCCAATATTAGGTATTTATTAGCAGTAGTAATATCTCTATTTTGATAAAAGTTAAACTGATTGATACAGAGAAAAAACATCTCGCCCAAGCAAAAACACAATGTTAACAGGTGCGATTAAATTATTAACCAAATAAATATTTAATTATCTATTGTTGACAATGTGCAACTGTGTAAATATTAAACAGTTGCTTTGGTGTTACTTTAAAATCAGTACAACAAAGTTACATTACACACTATTTCACTTTTATTAAAACGTATCCATGTCGGTGTGCTTATGCTGGTATTTTCATAAGCTTGAGTTTGAATATGGATACAAATAATAGAAGGTACACACAAAAGAGATTGTTTCATCTAGGGCCTGTTTATCTTTCGATGATTAAATTCACTAAAGTCACTCGCACTAGTTAAAGAAGCATATCTACATTAATTTGCATGGAGATTTTATATGAATATATTAAAACTACTATCCTGTTCTACTTGCGCAATACTCTGCACAGCAACACATGCTGCAGATTGGGAAGCATATAGTATTCCGGCTTCTGCTGGATCAGGTAAAACATGGCAATTACAAACTGTTTCCGACCAATTTAACTACCAAGCCGGTACTTCAAATAAACCGGCAGCATTTACCAATCGTTGGAATGCTTCGTATATTAATGCTTGGCTTGGGCCTGGTGATACTGAATTCAGTTCAGGTCATTCCTACACTACTGGTGGTGCGTTAGGCCTTCAGGCAACTGAAAAAGCAGGAACAAATAAAGTGCTTGCAGGAATTGTTTCTTCAAAAGCAACTTTTACATACCCACTTTATCTTGAGGCAATGGTAAAACCGAGTAATAACACTATGGCTAATGGTGTATGGATGTTGAGCTCTGATTCAACTCAGGAAATTGATGCGATGGAGGCATACGGCAGTGATCGTGTAGGGCAAGAGTGGTTTGACCAACGTATGCACGTAAGTCACCATGTTTTTATACGTGAGCCATTTCAAGATTACCAACCAAAAGATGCAGGCTCTTGGGTATACAATAACGGCGAAACATACCGAAATAAATTTCGTCGCTACGGTGTTCATTGGAAGGATGCGTGGAACCTAGATTACTATATTGATGGTGTATTAGTTCGCAGCGTTTCAGGTCCTAATATAATTGATCCTGAAGGCTATACCGGTGGCACAGGGCTAAGTAAACCAATGCACATCCTTTTAGATATGGAACATCAACCTTGGCGTGATGTAAAACCAAATTCAGCCGAGCTAGCGGATTCAAACAAAAGTATATTTTGGATTGACTGGATACGTGTCTACAAAGCAAACTAAGTCATTCTAAAATATTTGTAATATTAGGTTTTATTGCTTCTCGTTATACGACACGGAGCAATAAACTTTAAGGTCCCCAAAACTACTTAATGCGGCTATTACAGCCGCATTAAGTATAATTAACCTGAACTCTGGATAGTAAATCTATCTCGAGCAGCTATTGACGCGTGAATTCGCCTTATTTTCACTGAAAACCTCTGGCTAGAAAAAATAAAATTAAATATCAATATAATTCAATATGTTAGTAAATATCTTGACCAGAGTTCAGATTAATTAATCTCAAAAAATAAATACATCACCACCCCTCTATTTAATTAAAAATAAAAATCGGCATCTACTATTATCTCCATAAAAATAAATTTGTTTATAAAGCTTGTTAGCTTAATAATTAAGCTAACAAGCTTTATGGCGCTAGCAGCGCTTGCTGATTTTTGAGGATTAAATTTGTTCAACTCAGGGGGAATTTAATTGCAGCGCGAGATTTGTAATCTAGTGGGCTCGGTAACTGCTGCTGCGTCCTACTCACTCCTTACCTCCTACCTATAACAGGCAACGATGAAAGAAACCGTGGGCAGCGCGTGTGTTCTTTATGTATAGTTGTCACCTATTGGGGAATAGCCACACTACATAGGCTCTGCCTTGCCTAAATACCAAACGCACTGCTGTAAATTTAACCTCAAAAGATAAGCAGGCGCTAGTGTGTATCAGCGTTATAAAATTTTATTTTCGCTTGATCTATTTCACTCGATGACAATCTTAATGTTTCGTATAATAATTCAAAATCAAAATCATCTTGTCCGTAAACAAATTTTAATATTGATTCTATTAATAACATTCGCTCATCTTGATCCGATATATCATTAGCAAGCTCTGTAGCAAAAGGTAAATCACGTTCAATAGATTTTTCGCCAACAATACGCTTTGCGTAACTAGCTTCATTACTCGGCATTAATGACTTCAGCCAATCACGTGCCATATCAGGATCATTTTCAATTAAACGAGAGCCAATATTACTCATTACCCATTTTTTTGCAGAAATTGGCAGTGTGGGCGCTAAATCAATCAACATACCTAATTTATTATAAGGTATATCAATACTAAGGTTATTTAATAGCTTATCACGGAAAAAAGGATCTTCTTGCGCTAGTGCCACGTCAAACGAACGACCTATATATTCCTCGTTAGTCGCCATATATTTCAGTAGTTGCACTATTCCTACATGCCTACTTGCTTCATCTTCAATACTATTAACCCAGTTCAAAGACTGTTCTAAATTTTCTGAAGCGAGTTTTTTTGTGTAAAATTTAATGGTCTCAAATTTTAATTGAGAGTTAGGCAATTCTGAAATTATATTTTCAGCATCATTTGGTTGCTGCTGTATTAATTGCATCAAAACAAAACCCATTAAATACGCATACATATCTGGGCGTGGCTGTTGGCTAAACCACTCCATCACTGCGCCAGCATTTTTTCTACTCCATTGATTTAACAGTTTATCAATCACACCAGATTTAACGGCAGGGCTCAAAGAAAATCTAACGTCTTCAATGGCTGTAATGGGGCTCTCATCCATAAGCGAAGAGTATGCAACAGTGATTAAATCAACTTGAGTGCTATTATCAAATCCTTTATTTTGAATCCACTCAGACAAATTTTGTAGATCATATTGACCAATGACAGGAATAACACTATTTAGTAAGCGATTACGCATTATGGTATTCAGCCCAAGCATATGCTCTAAGGCTGATGGCCAATTTACCTTAATCCATGCCAAATAAAGAGGTTGCGTTGTTGCAAGTTTAATCTCTACCGTTTCATCACGTAATTCAATAAGAAGTAGTTCAATACAAATAGAAAACTCATCATTGACTTTCATATCGCTTAATTTCGTATCACAGCTATCAAACACAACTCCCAAGTGCTGATCCGCCTTAGTTGAAACAAAGCGTGTTGTCTCTAAAGCAACTTCACTTTCGGGTGAGTCATCAGTATCAGAGGCATCTGGACTTAGCAAAAAAAACTCGGCACGTAGATAAAAAACAAATAGTGCGGCAATCGACAAAGCTAAAACTATTTTAATTTTAATAAGTGCCTCCTTATACCAATTTTAATACCGTAAATAATACGTTTTATGCAGGCCCTGTTCACCTCTTTGGATTAAATTTGCTCTATCTGAGACGATTTAACCACGGCGTAAGATTCGTAACCTCGCGGGCTAAGTAAAAACCAAACAGCAAAGAGTAAATTGCCTGGATAATACTTAAAGGTAGTGTAAATAATTTTCTAAGATAGTTAGATATTGCCTGCCTATTTATCACGCGTCAATTAATATAATAAACACATTAAATTAACACCAAAGACACATAAGCAGAGGTAAATAAAATTTAATCAAAATGCTCACGGTTAAAAATAGCCCTATCATTTTAATGAGACCCACTCCCTTTACAAAAAAAGCGAAGTAATTATAAAATCACTTCGCTTTGATTATAGATATTGTGATGAACAATATTTATTACTTTAATAGATAAGCTATACAATTAACCTCAAACCAATCATCACTAGCATAACCACATTTGCAATCACACCAATTAAGAAGAAGTAACTACGCGGGCTTGGGTTTTTCTCTGTTGCTATAGCGTAGTACAGCACCATGTGAATTAAACGCGCAATTAAGTACACCCAAATACACATTGCAAATATTGGGCTTTGGTAATTAATTACAAATGCAAATAACACAGTACCTATAAATAATGCGCTGTTTTCAAGCGTATTATGAAATGTACGATGCGCCCTGAATATAAAGCTGTCGTGCGATAAATCTTCATCAATTTTACCTGGCACCGCATTAGGCTCTTTTGCTTTACTAAACGTAGCCACTGCCCATTGTACAACCAACATAATTAAATACAGGTAAAACGCTAAGTAAGCCGAAAGTGTAACTTCAGTCATTATTAAATCCTTTATTGTGTTTTTAATTGGTATTATCCAGCAAGTTTTAGGCCGTACTTAGTTTGTTGATAAATATAAGTTTAATTTAGTAAAGCTATTTATGAATGTAAGTAATTCCACCTTTTTATAAAAATTACCGACTAGATAAACCTTATTATCCAAACGCGACTGATTTACGAAACCGCGATAACGCAAATATAAAAAATACACTGCCGATTACGAATAAGGCCAAAAAGTAAGGCCAAACTACATCCAACCCCGCTCCTCTATATAAGATGGCTTGAGCAAACTTTACAAAATGAGTCGTAGGTGCAAATAACATAATATTTTGTACTATATCAGGCATGCTTTCGCGAGGGGTAACCCCGCCCGACAACATTTGCAATGGCAATAATATAAGGATCATCAGTAAGCCTAATTGCGGCATGGTACGCGCCTGCGTTCCTAATAATATTCCCAATGATGTTGTCGCAAATAAATGAATGGCGGCGCCCAATAAAAACAACGCTGCTGAGCCATGAATAGGCACTTGTAAAAAGCCTTCAATTACAATAAAAAGTGAAAAAGTGGTCAGTAATAAAATAACTAAACCATTGGCCCAAATTTTAGCAATTACAATTTCAAATGGCGTTAATGGCATTACTAATAAATGCTCCAGCGTACCGTGTTCACGCTCACGTATCACCGCAGCTCCGGTTAAAATAATCGAAATCATGGTAATAACGTTCATTAATTCCATCACACTGCCAAACCACACACTGGTCATATTGGGATTAAACATTATGTGCGCCGATTGCTTAATAGGCAGTGTGTATACCGATCGATAGCCTTGAACAAATTCATTAATTTCAGCACTAATAATTGTTTGAATATAATTATCACCAATAAATGCTTGCGACATACGTGTGGCGTCTATATTCACTTGTAATGTAGGTTGCTTACCTGCAAGAACGTCACGCTCAAAGTGTGGCGGAATATTTAGCACAAAGGTATAACTTCCGTTATCAAGCGAAGGATCCACTGCACTTAACGCAATAACGTCAGGCGTTCTAAAGTAAGGGTCGTAAAATGCATTAATTATACGCTTAGATAGTTGTGATTGATCGCCGTCAACAACTGCAATAGGTGCATTATTTAACTCAATGGAAGTTGCCGAAGACACAACATAAATTAATCCCGTAAAAGCAAAAAACACAAATAATAACAGCACTTTATCGCGCCATAAGCTACGCAGTTCTTTGATACCTAAATTAAGAATATTACTAAGGCATTGCATGGCTATTTATCCTGCTTTGGAAGTAAAAATACACTGGCTAACGTCAGCACTGGTATAAAAGTAAGCAAAGGTAAAAACTGCGCCGATAAATCAGAAAAATTAAGTGCTTTATTAAACACACCACGGCATGCTTCTAAAAAGTATGTAGTTGGAAATAGTTTTCCGATTATTGCAGGAAAGCCTTCTAAGGATGAAACGGGGTCAATCAACCCGCAAAAATTAACAGCAATCATCAATACAACCACAGTTGATGCAGCTAATGCCGATATTTGTGTCTTAGTAAAAGCCGAAATTAACAGCCCTACACCAGTTGTTGCTGTTACATACAATAAAGCAGCCAAGCTCAACGCCCATAAACTTCCTTTTAGCGGAACACCAAATACAGTGACAGCTAGGGCAACTAAGCCAAAAAAACTTACCATACTAACTAAAATGTAAGGCAGTTGTTTACCAATAATAAATTCGAGTCGCGTAACCGGTGTAACATATAAATTAGTGATTGAACCTAATTCTTTTTCACGTACAACACCCAACGCCATTAATATTGCAGGAATAAACACTAACAAAAGTGGAATAACAGCAGGCACCATGGCCTCAATACTTTTAAAGTCTTGATTATAACGATAGCGTGATTCAATATTCGCCGGTACCAAATTGGGTATGACTCCATAAGTACGCAATGATAAGTCAGTTAGATAACTGTAATACGAACTCGTCATATAACCCGATATAGTTTCTGCCCTAAAAGGCATGGAACCATCAATCCAAACTACAATTTCTGGCGTGCGCTCGCGTTTCAATTGCTGGCCAAAATTAGGTGGGATCTCAACGGCCACACTTAACTCGCCGCTGCGCATTCGTTTATCTAGCTCTGAAGGGCTTTTAATATCAGCTTTTTGTATGAAGTAGCGCGATCCGGCAATATTTTGAACGTAATCGCGACTCTCAGGGGTTTGATCTTGGTCCATCACCGCAAAGCTCAAATCTTCAACATCAAAGGTAATCCCATAACCTAAAATAAACATTAAAATAATTGAGCCTAGCAACGCAAAGGTTAAACGAATAGGATCGCGCCATAGCTCCAGCGTTTCGCGATGAGCATAGCCAAACAAGCGTAAAAAACTAAAAGCGGTATTCGCTTTCTTTTTACCAATTGGCGGTATTTTAGGTTCAATCTCAGGTAATGGTTCAGGCTCATCGACCGTCGTTGTAGACAAAGCAGAACTCGCTTGAGACTCAAGCACCGCCTCTTCTAAATAAGCAATAAAGGCATCTTCGAGCGTATCTGCACTGCGCGCTTTGCAAAGTGCAGCGGGTGTATCACTGGCAAGTATTTTTCCTGCATGCATCAACGAAATTCTATCGCAGCGTGCGGCTTCATCCATAAAGTGAGTCGAAATAAAAATAGTAACGCCCTGCTCACGCGATAACTCAATAAGTAATTCCCAAAAGTCATCACGTGCAACAGGATCTACGCCCGAGGTAGGTTCATCAAGTATAAGCATTTCAGGGCTATGCACTACCGCAACCGCAAGCGATAAACGCTGGCGAATACCTAACGGTAAATCGACAGGAAAATCATCACGGTATTTTTTAAGGTTAAACCGTATAATTAATTCATTAACGCGCGGCGCAATTTGCTCTGTTGGTAAATGAAATAAGCGCGCATGCAACACCATATTTTGCTCAACGGTTAATTCATTATAAAGTGAAAATGCTTGCGACATAAAACCAACGCGCTTACGAGTTTCTATATTGTTAGCATCAACAACTTGACCAAATAACTTAGCTTCGCCACTGCTTGCCGGTTGAAGGCCTGTCAGCATTTTCATAGTTGTGGTTTTACCACAGCCATTTGATCCCAAAAAGCCGAAAATCTCGCCTTGTTCAATACGTAAACTAACGTTGTTAACCGCTGTAAAATCGCCATATATTTTACTAAGCGCTGTAGCCTGAATAGCGGCTTCATCAGTTTTTAGATTATTCTGACGAGGAGGAACCACAAGTACGTGATGATCATGACGCTTTTCTTCAGGTAGTAATGATATAAATGCTTCATCAAGGGATTTTTTCCCTGTTTGAGCCTTAATCTCCTCTGGGCTACCAGTACCTATAACTTTGCCATCGTCCATGGCGATTAGCCAATCAAAATCATCTGCCTCTTCCATGTAAGCGGTCGCAACGAGCACACTCATACCATTATGCTGAGCGCGAATATGGTTAATCAATTGCCAAAATTGGCGACGAGAAAGCGGATCGACCCCCGTTGTTGGTTCATCCAAAATTAATAACTCAGGGTCATGAATTAACGCACAGCATAAACCGAGTTTTTGTTTCATACCGCCTGAGAGTTTTTCTGCAGGACGATCGGCAAACTCAGTGAGTCCAGTGCTTTTTAATAAGTTTTTGATTCGGTGCTGACGCTCTTTTTTTTCTTGCCCAAAAAGCCGACCAAAAAAATCAATATTTTCAAAAACAGAGAGTGTCGGGTATAAGTTTTTGCCTAATCCTTGTGGCATATAAGCAATACGTGGCGAAGTTGAAGTACGAAAGCGGCTACTACGCATATTGCCCCCTAACACTTCAACGTCACCATTTTGAACGGCACGTGCTCCTGCAATAAGTGCAAGCAAACTCGACTTACCTACGCCATCAGGGCCTATAAAACCCACCATACTGCCCGCAGGTAACTCCAGATTAATATTATCCAACGCTAAATTATTGCCATAGCGATGCGTAACCTGAGTAAGCTTAACCACACTAAAAGGCTTTTTAGCTTTGTTGCTCTGCTTTTTGCCATTGTTTTCATCAGCCATTATTCAGGCACTCTAACCTGCAACTGCATAGGCCAATTTTGCTCTGGTGCTAATAAAACATAAGCAAGTCCAGGCACGCCTGTTTTAACTTGTTCAATATGATCGTTTAATAATTTTGAATCTAGCTTCACTTTTACTCTAAACATCAGTTTGTCACGCTCGTTACGTGTTTCTACCGATTTAGGCGTAAATTGTGCTTGCGCTGATACAAAAGTAACTTTAGCGGGTAACGTGTATTGCGCAATTGCATCTATTACAATGCGTGCCTCAGAGCCTATTGTCACTTTGCCAGCTTGCGCTGTTGGCAAATAAATGCTCATGTACACATCGGTTAAATCAAGCAAAGAAAAAACCTTACCACCACTGCCAAGCACTTCACCTGGCTCTGCTAATCTATATAATATTCGGCCACTAATAGGCGCTTTAAGGGTGCTATCGGCAATATTACTTTGTAATCGCTCAATACGCGCTTGTGCTGCGTCTATTTCTGCATCCGACTGCACCACTTTTACATTTGCCGCTTTTAAAGCCGCTTGCGCTGTTGCAGCGCTTGTTCGTTGCTGATCAACTACTTCTTTTGAAATATGCCCTTGTTTGAGCAGTGCTACAGAGCGACGTAACTCGGTTTCTGCAAAAGTAAGTTCACTTTTATGTTGTTCTACAATTGCCAAAGCATATTTACGTGACTCAGTAGCAACACGTAACCCAGCATTAGCCTCACGTAATTGTGCATTTAAATCGTCAGTATCAATAACCGCCAATGTTTGACCGGCTTCGACCATGTCACCTTCTTGTGCTAAAACCTCAATCAAGCGCCCCGGCAATTTTGTTGCAATATCGTACTCGGTCGCTTCAATGCGGCCATTTCCATAGGCTACGCTCTCTGGCAATTGTTCAGATAGCAGTGCTGGTTGCTGAGTTTGCCAAACATACCAACCACCCCCACCCAATATGATCACAGCAGCGATTGTACTGAGAGATTTGAGTGTCGATTTAATCGTCATGCGGTAAAACTCCATGTATATAAAAGTAGGTAAATGTAGCCAGTCTTGGCCTATTTATAAGATTAGGCTAATACTGCACTATTTTTGGTATTAACTATCACTGTATGAGTTAATTGTAATATAGGTGTGACTCTACTTTGTTACTTCACGATAGTAGATGATTTTAATGAATTTTAAATGTCAGTATCCCTATTAATAATCTATCATTACCGCCGCTTATAAGCTTGATGCAGATCAAAAAACATTCAACTCAATAATAAAGATTTCAAATAAGCTAACAACCAATCAAAACGGTTAATATTTTTAAACGACAAAAAATATAATTAAACAGCCCGATTATTTACGTATATTTTTTACCATTAATATCTATTTTCGAACGTATACATTCCTTTATAAACTTCAACATTTGGTGGCTTTTTATAGTTGTTAAAGTAATCGTAACCTTCTTTAAGGTTAAGCCAAAAAGGGTACCATTGGTTTGCTTTATGCTTTGATAAAACTTCATCCTCAAGCATAAACGGAAATGAATGAACCCTAAAAAAAGATTGCCCCGATTTTAACGCTGCAGCACCCAACGCGTAAATCTCATTTATATATTCATCAGTCATCGCATAACACCCAATAGAAACACAGTTGCCATGCACCATCAGTGCACTGCCAGTTCGGTTGTGTGTCCGGTCATATTTATTTGGAAAGCCCAAATTAAATGATAAGTGATAATTGCTCCAAGGATTAAGCCCACTAGCATCAACATAATAAAAGCCTTCAGGGCTTTGGTTGTCGCCTTCTTTTAATTTAGGGCCAAGATCACCTGAAAAAGTACAAATTTCATAATTTTTGAAGTGTATAAATGTGCCATCATCCGACTCCAGCCAGACTTCAAGAATACCTGGGTCTTTGAATATTCGAATAAATATAGGTGCACCATATTCAAGCCCTTTATCAGATAGTTGCTTTTTTAAAGTGGGTGCAACCATTGATATCGCTTTTTCAGAACGTGCACTGGTAGGAAATTCTGCAGCAAAAGAATTAAACATAAAAAAAACCAAGAATGTAATTAATTTCTTCATAATAAAAACACCCTTTAAGACCTTAATTTTAGTGTGATCAACACAACACCGTGGTCGGTGCTTAGATCGTCTCGATCATACTCGGGATTTATTAAGTGCCTGTCGTAAGTGTCATAACCACTGACTTCAAAAAAGCTGTCATCGTAACTAGCATCAAACTCACACGACAATAAAATGTAATCAAGCACAGAGCTGCTCGCGCCATAATAATGTGTTGCCGGTCTTAACGGTGCTGCCTTTGTTATGTTTATATTTTTTACTTGGCTGTTACTGCTATCACAATCGCTTTGTACATCGTTTGTTATTGCTTCATCGCTAATCACTTCATCATTACTTAGCTGCGACTTAACAAACAAATCCCATGAATCATTTAAACAATATTTAGCGAGGTAGGTTTTAGCGTCAAACGCAGGTGCAAAGCGTAGCGTACTCGTCAGTAAATGGCTTAATACGCCATCCGCAAGTTCATTATTAAAGTCCCCCATTAATAGCATGGGTTGCTGCGTAGCTTCACGGCGAGTAATCATTTGTATCATTAGCAATGTAGCTTCACTGCCACGCTGAATAGTTGAGCCCCACCCACCCGCTACGTTCGCTTTTAAAATCTCAATTATGTTTTGCTCGGGTGCAAGCTCTTTATTGTGCTCATCAACATTAATCATCGGGCGCTTAGATTTAAAATGCACCACGTAACAATCAGTATTGCCTATATGAGGCAAAGTAACGGTCGCTCTCAATACCTTACGACTAAAAGTAAACTCACTATTAAGGCCAAGCGTACTTGCAAGCTCGCTGTCATGCTCAACCGCTGCTACTTCAACTATGGGATATTTAGAGGCAATCGCTACTACGGGGCGCTTATAAATAAAATCATCAATCACTTCTGGTGTATCTACCACCGCAAAGTAATTATAGCCTTGCTCAGCAACTAGCTCTTTTAACGAATCAATACTAAACACTTCCTGAAAACCAATCACATCCGGCGCGTGCGCTGTTAAGTAATCAACAATCCAACGCTGCTTTTTAGCCCACTGCTGCGCGGTATAAATCTTCTCAAACTCATAATATGCATTGGGTGGCACAAGGTAGTTAAACAGGTTAAATGTGGCTATTTTTAGTTGAGTATTCATGATTTCTGACTCAATGGGACGAATAGAGTTTGCACTTTCTTGCGTACATAACGGGGGAAGATTACTGATAAAATTAGCCTGTATAAAATTAATAAAAATAAGAAGTAACCCACTGCGAAATTGATAAACACATAAAAAATTAACAGCTTCTTACAATTCATGACAATACCCGACAAGCCCTGAGAATTACATGTCTACTGATATGTTAGCCTTTGAGCTATAAATTTACGACTTAAATACCTCATTTCTAGAATCAGTTACTAAATGCAATAAAACTAAAAATTATGGAGATTATTATGAACACCAGTAATAAAGGACTACGTATTTCATTGTTGTTTGGCTTTGCAACTATTTTAAGCGGCTGTGGTGAAAGCTCAGATGAGCTAGATAATAAATTAACTCATGAGGCAAGAGTATCTTTTGTAAATTCACTAGACTACATGGCCGATCTTCATCTTAAAAAAAGGAACATTAGCACAGGTTATAGCGGCCTATTTGATAACGATACTATTATTTCAGCCGATGTAGCAAGTAACACAGTAAGCACAACTTATCGTTACAGCTATAAAGCAATTAACAATATGATCAATTTAGGTGTTAAAAACAGCATTACCACAAACCAAGAAGAGCGTATAACCAAAACTTTAAGCAATAACGATAACCTATGGGTTATTGCCTGGAAAGCATCGGGCGAACAAACTGTTTCGGTGATTAGTAAAAAGCAAAACAATAATGCAGACGTATTTAATGTACGTTTATTTGCTAACGGTAATTACACTGTTTTAATCGATAACACTAAAACAATAACCACTGAAAAAGGCAAAGTCACCGACTACTTAAGCGTTAACAGCTGCGCTAATGGTTTAAAAATTGATGATAAATTTATTGATTTATGCACTGGTGATTTTGGCGCTTCTTATTTACTTATTGTTGATAAAAACGGTAAACGAGTAATGGCTGAGGAATAACATTTATAGCGCCTTAAATGCAGTAGCTTTAATATGCTACTGCTACAAACCCTATTATTTACCATGCACTTACAACAAACAAATACCCTTTTGAGCGTACCGTTTTAATTTTTAAAGAATTACGCGCATCATCGCCCAATTTTTTGCGTAACTGACTAATATGGTTATCTATACCACGTTCAATACCGTCATAATAATAACCTTTTAACTGTTCAACAATACTATTACGAGACAAAACCGTGCCAGCATTTTTAGCCAGCAATATTAAAAGGTCGTATTCACCATCGGTAAGTTGCACTGGCAAACCACCTAACGTAACCGTTCTATTGTGGGATGCAATAACGAGTTCTCCAAAGCTTATAAAACCTTTAGCTTGTGTGTTTATCCCTACAGCTTGCATAGGTTGCTCACGCCTTAAAAACGCTTTAATTTTAGCAAGTAATAAACGAGGTTTTACCGGTTTGAGTAAGTAGTCATCTGCGCCAATTTCAAGCCCAACAATTTGATCAATTTCTTCTTCCCGTGCGGTAAACATAACAATATAACCATTGTACAAAGGCCTAACCTCACGACACACCGTTAAGCCATCTTTTTTGGGCAACATAACATCCAAAATAACTAATGCAGGTTGCCACTGTAGAATAGTTGTAACCGCATCCTCCCCATTAGCCGCTATTTTAACCTCATACCCTTCAAGCGTTAAATACTCATCAATAGACTCTGCCAACGGCAAATCGTCTTCTACAACTAAAATTTTTGGTTTCATAACGTATTCCATGTCATACCTATCGGCTTATATACAGGCTCTATTTAACGATTATAAGATTGATCTCTTACTAAGCAGAGTTATGTGTCTAATCATTTTAACTAATTGCAAACCTATCCGTGACTTACATGTTAGTAGGCCAGTGCAAAATAAAACGTGCGCCACCTAAAGAAGACTCATCAACACTCGCCTCACCACCATGCCAATCTAATATTTGCTTCACAATAGCAAGGCCTAAACCGGTTCCGCCTGTTTGTAAATTACGACTTTCATCTTCTCTGTAAAATGCCTCAAATATCTTTCTTCGAGCTGAGTTAGCAACGCCATCGCCGTCATCCTCTACATATATTAACCAACCTTTCCCCACTTTTTGATAACTGATCTGAATAACATCTCGCCCATAAGCAATCGCATTTCGAATCAAATTACTTAAAGATCGGCTCATATAAAACTTATCAAGCAGTGCTTCACACTCAGCATTTTCAAGTAACGTAATTGTTTTTTTTGGGTTTGCTTCTTGCCAAACAATTAGCTCTTGTTTTATCCATTGATTAAGCTCAACGGTTTCTAATGCTAATGTTGGGGCTTCTCTATCAAAGCGAGCGTGGGTAAGCATTTCAGACACAAGTAAATTCAATTCATTTAGCGAAATTTCAATACGATCTAACTGCCCTACCTGATAGTCGTTTGTTGTACTGCCACGAAGTAATTCTAAGTTAAATTCGATACGCGCAATAGGTGTGCGTAACTCATGCGACACCGCATTAACCAAATTTTTATGTGAAGAAATTAAACGCTGTATTTTTTCGGCCATTATATTAAATGTTTTAGATAAGTTATTTAAATGACTAAAACGAATAAGCTTAGCCCGCGTTTCAAACTTACCTTGCCCAAGCAGCGCAGCAACCTTGTTAAGAGATCGCATAGAACGCCACCCAGGAATTAACCAAATAATAATAGGGATCAGTAAAAAAAAGCCGAATATAAAATAAAACACACTCAACATATACACAACTTTACTTTTTAGCTCAGGGCTAAATGGGCCTAGCACAATAACCTGATCGCTATTGCCAATACGTTGCATCACTATATCGGCGGGATACCCTATAAAATCAGAATCGTTTGATGATATAGAAACCATCACGCCCTGTTCTAATTCAGCCATTTGCTGCGATGTGTAATTTAATTCGCTCAAGGTTTTGAGCAACACGGGATATGCAAATTCATGGCTCAGCGAATCAATAACCTGCGGCCACTCTTTTTTAGGGTACTGTATTAACCTATTATTAAGTAAATAAAAAGTGCCCATCATCCAACGCTGTGCTTCATTTACTAAATGCTTGGGCACAGAGTTTGGCTTAACAATAACTAAGAGCTGGCTGTCATCAATTTTTCGATAAACTAAATCAGCAAATGGGTCGCCTAAAATTTTATTTTCTGTAAGTAAGGTGTTTTGCTCGCTCGAAAAATCACGTTGATTATATGCTTGCAAAGAAAGCGCAAAGCCAAAATTAGCCTGTATATTGTTTAAATAAGCTAATCTATCGTTTTTAGGTATACCTTTAAGTTGCTCGGCAAGTAAATCGGTAGAACCCGATGTTAAAAACTCTAACGCCCATTTTTCAGTGGGATGCCTCACCTTGTTTTCAAATTGCGGAATAATAAATAACTGAATACTCACCACTGAAGAGATAATAATAATTAGTAAAAAAAGTAGCGATTTTTTCATGTGTTATATGAGGTCAATAAGTAAACATAAACCTTATCATACATTTATATAAATACTATTGTTGATCACGTGAACAAATGATTAAATTTATGTCTATGCGATTTAGAGTTTGTAAAGCCAAGTTCAAATGTAAATTGCGTGCGTGAATACAAAGTAAAGTAATAAATTATTGCTTTAGAATTAAATATATTTACGTTCATTCAGTTTTGGTATTGATTCACAAGCACAAAACTCATTATTAATAGATGAGATAAGAGATAACAGTTGTCCCTCAATCTCATAAAAATCATTTCTAGGGTGAACCTCTAAAATAACGCCTAATTTTTTCAGCACGTTAATCACCCTATATTGATGCTTTTTATAATAAAATGAGCCTTCTGTTGCCTGTTGACTTTGTTTATTTGAAACATCTAACTCTCTGTTCACTTCTGTGATTAAAGAAATATAAGTCTTGGAAATATTCATAGAGCCAGTTCTAGAATTTTCAAAAATAAGGTTATACCACTTAAAGACATCGAACGCTGATAAGCTCAATCTATCTCTTTTTAATGTTTCAGCTTTGAGATACTCTTTGAATAATGAAAAGTGTGATATATGGTTATTTAACATATTGCTTTGATGGTTATTAATATATCCCATCAGAGCTATAAAAATCCCCCCAATGGTTGCAATTGATGTCAAAATAAAGATGAGGCCTGAAAAAAACTTTATCGCTCCTGAAAATGTATTTATTGTGTTGTTTACACACTCATTTTTAAAACAAAAAGTAAATGTTTGGTACTCGCTATTAGCTATCGAATAAAAAGTCGATGCGACCATTAGTACAAGTATTATTAACCCAATGACGGTGATAAATTTGAAACATAGGATAAGTATTGAAAGTAATCGATGAGGATTAAGACTAGAATTAATTTTCATATTTAGGTTTTATTGCTTTTAGTTTAAGTCGAAGCTCTTGAGCGGTTTTAGAATAAGTTCTTTGAAGAATATTTAATCTATCGTGTGCTTTATAAAAGCGCTTATGATACCAGTAGCTAGTATGTTTCTCTTTAAAGTCTTTTTCGAGCCTTGCAACGATTGTATGTGATCGTTTCAGATCTACTTTTGCTGGTAGAGGCAATACACGTAATAGTTTTTCAACCAATTTACTATGTGAATTATGTCCCACCCGTTTGAGCTTATTAACTCTTCCCATACAACGATTAAAATCTCGCCTATACGCATGCGTAATTCTATAGCCAGGTTCTGAAGCTAATTTTTCAATATTGTGAACTGCTGCTCTTAATTTTTTCACTTCGTTTGATGGGTATCTTGGTTCTTCGAAGTTAACTCTCATACCATGTACAACTAAAGGTAGTATTGAGGATGAGCTACTCTTTGTTTTATGCAAATTTATTGGTAGCTCCTTCTCCAGTAACATATTCGAGACTAATGTTAATGCATAATCGAATTGGAAGTTTGAAGTTTTAGACGAAATCGTAATATCATCTACTAGCCGAGTATAAGTTAATTGTTTACGTTTCAGTCGTGAAACGACTTTATGTTCCAAATCCCACAAACATAAAGCAGCGATATAACTAGACGTTAATGCACCTTGAATTAAAGTCCCTTTAAAGCAACATAACTTTGTTAAAGTTTGCGAAATCTCATCATTATATTTAAAAAAGCGACTAAACATTTCAAAAACTAAATGAGCCGAAATATTATCAAAGAAATCTTTTATATCAATTTTCAATAAGCTTTTTGTAGAACAGTGCTGAGATGCGCAACTAACGTAATCTCTTGCTTTTATTAATTTACCATCAGAAGAGATTTCATTAGGTATACATCCATAAATATAATCTGGCCAAAGTACTATTTTCTTAAATATTCTTTTGTTGATTCTTCTTTGAATTTTTCTAATTTCATAATGAGGCTTGTGAATTTTTCTAAGCGTACCATCGCTTTTCTCAACATGATCAATTACATACTTTTCATTATCACGAAGAGATAAGGCTGATGACAAATCTTTTTCGGATATATCCAATGCTGCACAAAGATTCTTTATATTAGAAATAGATTGGAAGGTACTTTTTTCGGGGATTAATCTGTCCATGAGTTAATCTGATATCCATATATACAAAAAAGGCTTAGTCAACTCATACTCTAGAGTAAAAGAAATAGTGATACATTCATCGAAAACATTTGGAAACTGCCACCATTTCTATAACTAAGCCTATCGTTCACGGCTACTCTTGGTTTCGAGGAGACGGAGGGTGTGGCCGAAGCACAAGCTTAACAAGTAACGTTAAGCGCTCAATTAAGAGCATTATCCAAACACTTTTTAATTCGATTGCAGCAAACTATGCGAAACGCATAGGCATTGTTTAATCTACTATCGTTATACGACTTTTACAATATGTATTCGACTAAATAAATTACTTAAGATAAATTCGTTAAAAAATAGACTTAAAAAAATTATATATTTTCAGTCATCTCTATCTTTTAACTCGTTTAGTTTAGTTGCACCTAGCTGAATCACACTCAGAATTAAGTCGCTAACTCCCGTTTTTATACGTTTTCTCTCTTGTATTAATATTTTTCAAACCATAAATCATTATATCCCTCAATAAATAGCTTTAACGTGCCTAAACAGATAAAATTCGCGGCAATTAAATATGAGCGAAGTGAAGTTGTCATGAGTAGAAAGATTGAACTATTAGCCCCTGGCGGTGATGTAAACGCGGTAAAAGCCGCCATTGTAGCCGGTGCTAATGCGGTTTATTGTGGGTTAGATACCTTTAATGCACGTAACCGAGCGTCTAATCTTTCGTTTGATGAGCTTAACGGCGCACTTCGCCTAGCCCATGAATACGGCTGTGAAATATTTTTAACGCTAAATGTAGTTATATTAGAGCACGAAATGGGTGCGCTATTTAAGCTATTAAATCAGCTAGTAAATACAACCCTTGATGGCATTATTGTACAAGATTTAGGGTTATTCAATATAGTTAAAAAGCACTTTCCTACTTTGCATATTCACGCATCAACTCAGTTAACTACGCATAACGAATCACAGGTTGAGTTTTTAGCGCGCATTGGCGCTACACGTGTAAATTTATCGCGCGAGCTTAACTTAACTGAAATTAAAATACTGACCGACGTAGCGCATAAATGCGACGTATTAACCGAAGTATTTGTGCACGGCGCATTATGTATTGCATTTTCAGGGCAATGTTATTCAAGCTCGGTAAGTGTGGGTAACTCGGGTAACCGTGGTCGCTGCTCGCAAGCGTGTCGTGATGAATACGAGCCAACGGCGATGGGTAACAAACACCCATTAAACTTAAAAGACAACTCAGCCTATTTTGATTTACCTGAGTTGGTAGCCGCAGGCGTTGACTCGCTAAAAGTAGAAGGCCGCATTAAAGGTGCTAACTACGTACATACGGTTATTGATAGCTGGCGCAAACAGATAGACACTTTTGTGCAAACCGGTAACCTAATTGAAGACGACTCAAGCTTATACAAAGTATTTAACCGTAACTTTACTAATAAATTTTTAACCGGTGACATGACCAAAAACATGTTTACCGATAACCCGCGTGACCATAGTTTTGATCACGCTAACGAAAAAAACAACGCAATTTCGGTCGTGCAAATTTACGATGCACAGCAAGAGCTTTCCACTCAAAAAAGTGAAATTGATTCGTTAGTTAAAAAGAAAATTGAATTTTTAGATATTTCAAAGCGCGAGCTTACATTAAAATTTTCAGGGCAATTAAATCAGCCATTCACTGTAAACATAATTATTGAAGATAAAAACGATATTACGCTTTCGAATAAAAACGCAAAAGAACCTCTACGCTTTGAAGTTCAATCGCAAATGGTGATGCAAACTGCCGATAAATCGGTTGTTGATATTGCTGCCATTGATAAACGCTTTAAAACCTTTAGTAATGCCAATTTTGACATTAAAAATATGGATTACTCAAACTTAGGCGACAACTTAAGTATTCCCTTTAAAGAGCTCGCCCGCATTAAAAAACAAGTCGCGTTTTTATTAAACGAAGGCAAAGACGTACTCGCCCCTGTTGAATTGCCAAAACTTGTTAATCACCCTAAGGCCCATAACAAAACAACACTCTCTATTTTAATATCGGACATAAAAGATGTTCATCTATGTGATTTAACAGATGGCGATGTTTACTTTAAATTACCTGAGAGCTTTAGAACCGATAACGATAAATACATTAATGTATTTTTAGAACACCCACAGTTAATTCCGTGGTTTCCGGCGGTGTTAATTGGTAAAGATTTTGAAGAAGCTGTACGTTTACTCGAGGTTGTAAAACCTAGGCTTATTATAAGTAATAACACAGGCGTTGCATTTAAAGCAGTGCAAATGGGCATCGACTGGATTGCCGGCCCATTATTAAACACTACAAACTCTTACGCGTTACTAACACTACAAGAAGATTTAAATGCGAAAGGCGCGTTTATTTCAAACGAAATAAACAAACAGCAAATGCGTAGTATTAAACGCCCTAACAACTTTAAAATGATGTACAGCATTTATCACCCAATACTAATGATGACCAGCCGACAGTGTTTTTTCCAGCAAACCGTTGGCTGTAAAAAGCCACGTATTGATGCAAGCTGTATGCTGAGCTGTAAAAAAGAAACAACCGTTACCAATGTAAAAGGCATTAGCTTTGCCATTGATAAACAAAAAGGCGGCTACCCGAGCATTTATAACCATGAGCAATTTTTAAACATGGATATTGTGACCGATTACGCTGACAAATTTGACGAGTTTATGATTGATTTAACCGACATTGGCTCAGGCGATAAAGAAAAGCTAGATAAAGCCGTGTTGCTTGCCCATTTTCAAGATTTAATTAGCGGGCAAACACACGCAGCTGATCAGTTAAATCACATGGTAAAAGTAAAAACACGTCAGCAATATGTTGAAGGCTTAAACAGCTAAGGTAAGTATTAAAATGACACTGCCATTATTATATTCATTACAACACTGCCCATACGCAATGCGTGCACGAATGGGTATTTTAATGGCAGAGCAACCCGTTTTACTACGCGCTATTAAAACTAAAAACAAGCCACCGCATCTTTTGCAAATATCGCCAAAAGGCACGGTACCTGTTTTATTATTGCCGAATAATCAAGTTATAGATGAAAGCCTCGATATTATGCTCTGGGCTTTAAAACAAAATGACCCGCATAATTTATTACATACTCAAGACCCATTAGCACTTGAGCACATGCTTGAGTTAATTAAGCTAAACGACACGCAATTTAAACCCGTGCTCGAAAAGTATAAGTTTTATGCTCGCACAAAAGACATGGCACACCTTTATTACCAAAAAGCCTGCGAAGAGTTTATTAAGCAATTTGAAGCAAAGCTGACTACACATAAATACTTAATAGGCAATGAAAAAAGCCTAGCCGATTATGCACTACTTCCGTTTATTAGGCAGTTTGCCCGCGTAGATAAACACTGGTACTTACAAAGTGAATACACGCATGTACGCGCATGGTTAAACGAGTTTTTACACGCCCCTATGTTTACCAAAGTTATGGCCAAATTTGATTTGTATATGGACTGCGGTGAAGAGTTTTTATACGGCGTTAAAAAATCTTAACTTAGCCTTTGTTTTATAGAAATTTTATTGTCATAGCTAGCTACAAAGCTAAGCATTGAATTATTCTCATCATCGAATTTAAGCCCTTTATTTACGCTATACTGCCCTCCCCATTACTAACAAACGCTATGCATTATGAACTACTCAAACTTTGGCACTAAATTCACACAACCCAACGGCATTACTCAGTTAATGGAAGATTTAGGCGGTGCTAAAAACAGCAATAATCCTAATATTGTTATGCTCGGTGGCGGTAACCCCGCACTAGTACCACAAGTAAATGAGGTTTTTTTAAGTGAATTACAAAAACTCGTTGCCAGTAATAAGGTATCGCAAGTATTTGGCCTTTACGATGGCCCAACCGGTAACGACGAGTTTAGAGCTGCATTAGCAGGCCAACTAAGTAAAGAGTATGCATGGGATATTAGCGCCGAAAACGTAGCACTTGGTAATGGCAGTCAAGCTAACTTTTTTGTGTTGTTTAATATGTTGGCAGGCGAAATGCCTGATGGCAGCCACAAAAAGATTTTATTCCCCCTTGCGCCAGAGTACATTGGTTATGCCGACCAAGGTTTATCAGCCGATATGTTTATTGCAGTAAAGCCTGATATCGAAATTTTAAATACAGGTAGCACATCAAAACAGTTTAAATACGTAATTGATTTTAAAGCGGTTGAGCAAATATTAGCTAACGACAGCAGCATAAGCGCGCTGTGCGTATCACGCCCTACCAACCCAACAGGTAACGTAATTACCGACGATGAAGTAAAACACCTTGATTTGCTCGCTAAGCAATATGGTATTCCACTCATTATTGATAACGCATATGGCGATCCGTTCCCAGGTTGTATTTACACCGATGCAAACCTAACGTGGAACTCAAACATTATTTTATGTATGTCACTTTCAAAACTGGGCCTACCGGGTTTACGCAGCGGTATTGTGGTTGCCAATAATGAGATTATTAAAGCAATTGGCCGCGTAAACGGCAGCATGGTTTTATCGCCAAATAGTATTGGCCCAAGCTTAGTGACACGCTTAATTAACGACAACGAACTACTCCCACTGTGCCGCAACGTTGTACTGCCTTTTTATCGCAATAAAGCACACATAGCGATTGAGTTGTTTGATGAAGTATTTGCCGAACTACCTGTTTATTTACACAAAGTTGAAGGCGCATTTTTTATGTGGCTGTGGTTTAAAGATGCAAAAATAACAAGCGAGGTGTTATACCAACAACTTAAAGAGCAAGACGTGTATGTGATCCCAGGTCACAACTTTTTTTATTGGTATTGACGACAGCTGGGCGCACAAGCACGAGTGTATTCGTATCAACTATGCTACCGATGCAGATACCCTAAAAAAAGGCTTAGAAGCGATTAAAGCAGTTATGGCGTGAATTTATAAAGCTGTGGTAAGAGTCTACTATCGTAGGCTCTAATCACATTTTTATAAGCCCCCACTTACTATAAGGCCACTTAGCTTTATTAACTAGAAGGTTGAGGCTCTTTTATTGCCTTAGTTTTTAGGGCCTTAGTAAGCATCGCAAAAACAAAGCCCCCTACTGCGCCTGCAAGCAGTTGAGCATAAAAACCCCAGCCTCTTGCGCCCGCTATAATATGAATATTCACAACCATTAAACTAGACAGCCACTCCAATTGTAAACTAATCTAGCGCGCCACTAAATTTACTTTTTTGGGCTAAGAGTTCACCTCTTTTTATATCTTTACCCGCGCGTTACACATTAAATAAGCAATTATCACTGTTAAACCTAAATTACACACATGAAAATGACTGCATAATGCAGTTGTGATTTATTACTGAATAGTTTTACTGAGTAGTTTAAGTTTTATGCCAGTAGCTTTTCGCAGTTACTGATATTCGCTCGCCGCTTTCGCTTTAAGTTTTCACAATAACCTTCTTGTGAGGCTGGCCTGCCGACTGCACCATGAAATACACGCGTAAATTGTGTGGTGAGTTTTAACCAGTTTTCTGGGGAGATATTAACTCTTTCGAGTAAGGGTAAGTGTGTACTTTCAATATAACCACGTTTGTCTTCTCGTATACAGCGCCCTGTTAGCTCAACAAGTTCAAGGTACGATTTAAGCTCAAACGGCAGCCCTTTTGGCATAATTTGACGTGGCATGCCTGCAAAGCGCAGTAGTTGTTTTGGTTGCTTGCCATCCTTTGCATACGTTAAACGCTGTTTGATGCTAGTATGGTCTGACTCTTCTGGGGTGTTAGCCATTTTGGCTCTAATGGGGTTTAAATCAACATACGCCATGCAGGCCGCAAGGGCTGCTTCATCTAATAATGCTTGAGACGTAAAGCGCCCTTCCCAAAACCTACCTGTGCAGTTATCTTCTTTATTTGCTCTGCGGGCAATACCTTCATTTAATAGCCGCATAAACCAGCTGATACTTGATAGGCGTTCGCGGTATTCCTTTACTGTTTGATTAAAAAAGATAAGTTCAGCTTTACTTAGCTTTTCACCCTGTATGTATTTTTGCGTAAGTACAGTGCCTTTACACAGCTTGTGCCAGCGGATAACAATCGCTTTATCATTCAGCCGATTCGCTTTTTTGTCATCAACATACAACACTAAGTGCGTATGATTGCTCATGACAGCATAAGCACAGACGTCAATACAAAATACCTTGGCTAACTCAAGCAGTTTGTCTTCAACCCAGCCTCTACGATGCTCGTAGGATTGACCTGTAAAGTGGTCTTCCCCACATAAAAATGCACGGCGTACGCAACGTGATATGCAATGGTAGTACTTTGTATCAACCAAACTTACTTGGCGCTTTCTTGCGATTGCCATAAGACACCCTGCTTATTTTTCACACTGATAAAAGCCTAGTACTTAGTTCACTAAACTGCAAAAAAAGGATGGATGTCTAGTTTATTGTTATTGATTTAGCACGCTATCTGATACAACAACATAACGTGACTTATCTCCTTTACCCTGTTCAATTAAAATGGTTTTACGCTGTCCATCGATATCTTGCACTTTGATGCGCAGCAGTTCGCCAATACGCAAACCACATCCATAACACACCACTATCAATGTTTTTAAGCGCATATCCGTGCAACTTTCTATAAGTCGTCGAATATCATCACGCGATAAATAAGTAGGTGCCCGAGGTTTTGCTTTAGGCAAGGCTATGCCTAAGTTCAGTGGGCGATGTAAAATATTCTTAAACAGAAACCAAATGCTGTTTATTTGTATTTTTTGACTCGCTCTGGAGAGCTTGCGAATGGCGGGATCTTTAAAAAAGATATTCAGCTCATCATCAGTAATTAAATCGAGTGGTTTATTAAAATAATGGCTGAGTTTAAGCAAATGCTCGCAGTAACTTTTACAGGTACTTTGTGAATAACCACGGTAGGCTATTTCAGTTTTGACTTGTTCAATGAGTGTATTCATGACTTACCTCCAAATATGGGATAACCCCAAGGTAAGTGTGGCTCAAATGATAAGAATAGGATCTCCGCGTAGCGGCTTAGTTCAACAGCTTATTGAACACCACTTTGGGGGGTTATAACACCCCAAAACGGCGTATATTACATGGCTCAATAATTTCACTAAACAACTCTAATGTAAACAAGTAATTACGTATGTTATAAAATGATCACTGTAAAAATACACCAAAACGACTTTTAATAATGTTATTGGACAAAACATAAAGCACTGCATACACATACACATACAGTGCATTTTTAAAGTTGAATATTATTTATGAAATATCTCTTTCTAACCACGATTACAGTCCATATGTATAGCCAGCGCTATTATTACTAGCTATACAAAGAGCACGATTGAAGCTTATCTGTTTTGATAGCTGCCTATATCCGCTTTAATAATATGCAACACCCTAGCTCTATGGAAATACTCAGGTGAAGTCATGTTTAAACCATTTAATAAATTCGCAAAATGTAGCGCAAGAAACTGATAAAAAGGACTGGCGCATATTTTTGTCAAAGAGCTGTAACGCGCTAAAGCACGTCCTACATATTAGCTGAACCTTATTATTACCTTTTTTAACCAAAAACAAAAAAGCCGCTGTTCATGACGAACAGCGGCTTTCGAATTAAGATTTACAAGCTTAAAGCTTGCTTAACTTAAACTTGATTTTTATTGCTTACCAATTACTTCAAGTCCACCCATGTATGGGCGTAATACTTCTGGTACTACTACTGAACCATCGGCTTGCTGGTAGTTTTCTAGTATTGCTACTAGTGTACGCCCAACAGCTAAGCCTGAACCATTTAGTGTATGTAGTAACTCTGGCTTTTTAACACCTTCACGACGAAAACGTGCTTGCATTCTACGCGCCTGAAAATCTGCCATGTTTGAACATGATGAAATTTCGCGGTATGTGTCTTGAGCAGGTAGCCATACTTCTAAATCGTATGTTTTAGCTGAGCCAAAGCCCATGTCGCCCATACATAAAATCACTTTACGGTACGGAAGTTCAAGCGCTTGTAGTATTTGCTCTGCATGACCTGTTAACTCTTCAAGCGTTGCCATTGAGTCTTCTGGTTTTACAAGTTGTACTAATTCAACTTTATCAAACTGGTGTTGACGAATTAAGCCACGAGTATCGCGGCCATAGCTGCCTGCTTCGCTTCTAAAACACGGCGTGTGGGCAACTAAGCGAATTGGTAAATCGCTTTCATCGTAAATTTCGTCGCGGGCGCTGTTTGTAAGCGGTACTTCAGCTGTAGGAATTAAGCTAAAGCCGGCTTGTTGTTCGCCGTCGTCGTTTACAAGGCCTAATGTGTGGAACAAATCGCCCGCAAATTTAGGTAATTGGCTTGTGCCGTAAAGGCTTGCGCTATTTACTAAGTACGGTACATACATTTCTGTGTAGCCGTTTTTATCAGCGTGTGTATCTAGCATAAATTGCGTTAGTGCACGGTGCATACGCGCAACTTGGCCGCGCATTACGGTAAAGCGTGCACCACTAATTTTAACGCCCATTTCAAAGTCTAAGCCGTTTAGGTCTTGGCCTACATCTACGTGGTCTTTAACTTCAAAATCGAATTTTTTAGGTGTGCCCCACGTTAAAATTTCAACGTTGTCGTCTTCGTCTTTACCCGCCGGTACTGACTCGTCTGGCAAGTTTGGAATTGCTAACGCAATGTCGTTAATCGCGGCTAATACTTCATCTTGCTCTGTTTTAGCTGCGTCTAGCTCACTACCTAAGTTAGCCACTGCATCAAGTAATGGCTGTGCGTCTTCGCCTTTTGCTTTGGCTTGACCAATTGCTTTTGCGCTTGCATTACGTTGACTTTGAAGTTCTTGCGTTTTTACTTGTAATGTTTTGCGTTTTTCTTCAAGTGCCGTTACCGTCGCTACATCGAGTTCGTAACCGCGAGCTGCTAAACGTGCTGCAGTTTGTTCGATGTCTTGACGTAAAAATTTAGAATCTAACATGTTAGTTTTTTAACCTTTTTGCATTACTAGCTGAAGGCCCAGCCAAGCCATAAAAATACACACCATCACGTTTAGGATGATATTGAGGGCCATTTTAATAAAGTGACCTTGTTGTAATAACAACAACGAGTCCATTGAGAATGTTGAAAAGGTGGTTAATGCACCTAAAAAGCCAATACCGATAAGGGTTTTAGCGGGGCTTGCGGTGATAATTTCTTTATCTATCAAACCGTACAAAATGCCCATTAACAATGAACCCAGAATATTAACCGTCAACGTGCCAAAAGGGAATCCCCTACCGAGGAGTTTTAGCATGCTTTCGCTAATAAAAAACCGTAAACACGCACCTGAGGCTCCGCCAAGGGCGATCATCATATAAAGTTTAATCATTTTCGTATCGTTTAAGTGGGCTTTGCGCATCGCGCTCTTTTAGGTAATCGAGTTTTTGTTTAATTTTTTGCTCAAGTCCGCGCTCACTCGGTAAGTAATACTCTTTGCCATCCATTTCAGGTGGTAAATATTTTTCACCTGCGGCAAATGCGCCTTCTTCATTGTGCGCATAGCGATACTCAGCGCCATACCCTAAGTCTTTCATTAAGTTGGTTGGCGCATTACGTAAATGCTCTGGTACGGGATAACTTGGCTCATTTTGAGCATCTGCTTTGGCTTGATTAAACGCCATATACACCGCATTACTTTTGGGTGCACTGGCTAAATACAATGTGGCTTGTGCAATTGCACGTTCGCCTTCGCCTGGGCCTACTCGTTGAAATATATCCCACGCATTTAACGCCACTTCCATCGCACGCGGATCGGCGTTACCAATGTCTTCTGTAGCTATGGCAAGTAAGCGCCTTGCTACATACAAAGGGTCGCCGCCACCGGCTAAAATTCGGCAATACCAATACAATGCACCGTCGGGGGAGCTACCTCGTACTGATTTGTGAAAGGCTGATATTAAATCGTAAAATTCATCGCCGCCTTTATCGTATTTAGCTAAGTGCGTTGGTAGCACTTGGCTAAGTACGTGCTCATCTACGTTGTATTGACCGTTTTGCTCGGACGTTAAATCAACTGCTTGTTCAAGTAAATTAAGTACTTTACGCGCATCGCCGCCACTTGCTTGGCAAAGTGCCTGTTTAGCGTTGTCGGCAATAGTGATGTGTTTTTGGCTTAGCTGCTCGTCTTGTTTAAGTGCGCGCTCTATTACGGTGTATAAGTCGGTATCGGCAAGCGATTTTAAAACATACACGCGTGCACGCGACAATATAGCGTTGTTAAGGGCAAACGATGGGTTTTCTGTGGTTGCACCTACAAATATAAAGGTGCCGTCTTCTATGTGCGGTAAAAAGGCATCTTGTTGGGATTTATTAAAGCGATGAACTTCGTCAACAAACATAAGGGTGCGTTGGCCACGGCTTTGTAGATTGTCCCGCGCTTGCGTTACGCTGTCGCGTATATCTTTTACGCCTGCAGTTACCGCCGACATTTGAATAAGTGAGGCATCAGCATGGTTGGCAATTATTTGCGCAAGTGTTGTTTTACCCACACCAGGCGGACCCCATAAAATTAAACTATGGCATCGCCCTGCGACAATGGCTTGATGCAGTGGTTTATCAGCGCTTAATAAATGCTGCTGACCAATGTATTCATCAAGCGTTGTAGGGCGCATACGCGCGGCAAGTGGGCGTACATCAGGCCCAAAGTTAAAACCTAAATTACTCACCGTTACTCTGATCGTCTATTTCAACACCTTCGGGAGGCGTAAATTCAAAAGTGCTTTGATCAAGCGGCGTATTAACTTGGGCATTGTTAAACGTAAATGACGATAGCTGCCCTGAGTTGTCGGTAACGACTAGTTTAGCAAGGGCTTGCTCGTTACCCGCACCTGAAAACGCTATATCAAGTTGTTCTACTTGGCTTTCTACGCCTTTATTTGGCGTTACGCTAAAGCCTGTATTTGTTGCAAGTACGCTGTATTTTTCCCATTTTCCTGGGTCTTTTGATGTAAGTAGCACAAATGGTGTTGAGTCGATTAGACTGCTGGTTTTCATAATCGTTACTTGCTCAGCAAAGCTGTCGAAGTAATAGGTTTTATCACCGTTTGATACAAATAATGTATCGTCTGGGTTTGTTTGCTGCCAGCGAATCATCATAGGCTGTTGAAGCGCTATTGTGCCCTCGCCTTGCATAACCGCTTGGCCTTCTTTGTCTGTTACTTTTTGTGCAAATTGCGCTTTAAAGCTTTTTAAAGTAGCAAGTCTGTCTTGTAATGCTTGGCTGTCATCAGCAAAGCTTGGTGCGGCAAGTACGCTGCCTAATACTAATAATAAGGCGTTAAATTTTTTCATTAATTTGCTCCATTAGGTACTAATACATCGCGAGCGCCGTTATGACCTGGTGAGCTCACGATACCCGATGTTTCCATTTGTTCGACTAAACGTGCTGCGCGGTTATAGCCAACACGCAGTTTACGTTGCACTGACGATACCGATACCTTGCCAGTTTCGATTACAAACGACACAGCTTCGTCGTATAACGGATCGTTCTCTTCGTCTGCATTTTCGCTTGCTTCACCTGGTAATAAAATATCCTCACTGGCATCGCCATTAAGTATTTCGTCAATATAATTTGGTTTAGCACGCGCTTTCCAATCATTTACTACAGCGTGTACTTCATGGTCGTCTACAAACGCGCCATGCACACGCTCTGGTACGCTCGTGCCTGGCGGTAAATAAAGCATATCGCCCATACCTAGTAAGTTTTCGGCGCCTTGTTGATCAAGTATGGTACGCGAGTCTATTTTGCTCGATACCTGAAACGCCATACGTGTTGGGATATTAGCTTTAATTAAACCTGTTATTACATCTACCGAAGGGCGCTGCGTTGCTAGTATTAAATGAATACCTGCCGCACGTGCTTTTTGGGCTATGCGGGCAATCAGCTCTTCTACTTTTTTACCAACAATCATCATCATGTCGGCAAATTCGTCTATTACTACAACAATACTGGGTAATTTACCTAGCTCGTCTGGGCCTTCTTTCATGCCATCAGTGTCTTTAAATAATGGATCAAGAATTGGGTAACCCGCTTCATTGGCTTCGAGCACTTTTTGGTTGTAACCTTTTAAGTTACGCACACCCAATGCTGACATTAATTTATAACGACGTTCCATTTCGCCCACACACCAACGCAGTGCGTTGGCGGCTTCTTTCATGTCGGTGACTACTTCACACAATAAATGCGGAATGCCTTCGTATACTGATAGCTCAAGCATTTTAGGGTCAATCATAATCATACGTACATCGTCAGGACCCGATTTGTACAACAAGCTTACTATCATGACATTAACGCCCACTGATTTACCTGAACCGGTTGTACCGGCTACCAATAAATGTGGCATTTTACCTAAATCAGCACAGACAGGCTGACCGGCAATGTCTTTACCTAGCACCATGGTAAGTGGCGATGGATTTTGCTCGAATTTAGGTGCGTTTATTACTTCTGACAAACGTACTATTTCGCGGTGTTTATTAGGAAGCTCAATACCAACATATGTTTTACCCGGTATAACTTCTACAACACGCACACTAATTGCCGAAAGCGAACGGGCTAAATCTTTTGCTAAACCTGTAATTTTAGACACCTTAATACCTGGCGCTAAATCCAGCTCAAAGCGTGTAACAACAGGGCCTGGGTATACCGCTACAACTTTAGCTTGTACGTTAAAGTCAAGTAGTTTTGTCTCTACTAGGCGCGATACTGTATCGAGCTCTTCTTGCGAAATTGGGTTTTTAGCTTTGTCCGGTCTGTCGAGTAAATCGAGCGACGGTAATGGCCCCGGTGGTGGTTCTTGCGTCAATAATTGCTCAAACTTCTCTTTTGCCGTCGGCGGTGGTTGATATTGCGCTTTTGATTTAGGCATTGGTCTTGCTGGTGATACCACTGTTGTAACTGGCTTTTCAGGTTCTACAACTGGGCTTTGATCAAGCGCGTTTAATGCAGCGGCCGTGTCCATTGGTTCGTCGTCTATGGCGCTAAAGCCAATTTCTTGATCGAGTATGTCGTCGAGTTCATCAAACGGCATAAAGTCATCACTAATTTGTGGCTCGCTAAATGGCGTTTGCGGTTTGTTAATTGCTTTTTGTTTATCTGCTTTTTGTTTATCTGCTTTTTTAGCCGATGTAGGCAGCTCTATTTGCTCTTTTATATCGTCTTCAAAATGGGCGTCTACTTCATCGTTATTATTTACTGTACCTGCAGCGTGTTCTCGGTGCATCCAGCCTTTTGCATACGACACGATAAAACGATAAAACCTAACCATTAAATCTCCAAGATAATCAACAAAATCAACCCACGATACACCCGTTAATAAGGTAAGCCCTGCAAAAAAGAAACACAGCAATAATATAGATGTACCGGTAAAGTTAAATGCAGGCATCATAGCTGATGCAATAACATCGCCCACTACCCCACCAGAAGAGAAGTTATAAATATCGTCAAAGTTGATACTGCTAATAGCGGTAGCTGAGGTAATAAATAAAGCAAAACCAATAACTCGCAGCGCTAAAGTAGTGTAATCAAGCTGTAAAATGCGGTGAGGTTGTTTAAATAATAAGTAGCCAAATAATTGAATGGCAGCAGGTACTAAATAAGCCAACCAACCAAAAGTAAGTAATAAAATGTCAGCTATCCATGCACCAGCTGTGCCCGTAATATTTTTTACGTTTCTAAATTCACCAGTTTGCGACCACGAAGGATCAACTGGATCAAAGCTGATTAAGGCACATAAAATAAATATTGCTGTAAAGGTACTGATAATCAGCCCTGTTTCTAATAGTCTTTGCACACCGTTTAGGCGCATAGTTCCCTATTCCTCTTTATTATTCTATTTTATTCACACTTACTTAGCAGTGAAATACCTTAGCAGGAAATGCAATTTGTTGCACTTTATCTTAGGGCCTGTTTATCTTTCGAGGTTAAATTTGCAGCTGACTGTTTGGTATTTAGGCAAGGCAGAGCCTATGTAGTGTGGTTATTCCCCATAAATAGGCGATAACGCAGCATAAATGCCAAACATGCGCTGCCCGAAGGGTTCTACCTAGGGGCAATTAACTCTTTGTTGCTCGGTTTTTACTTAGCCCACTAGGTTACAAACCTCGCGCCGCGATTAAATCGCCCCTAGATTGAACAAATTTTAATCCTGAAAGGTCAACAGGCCCTAGCCTTGATGGCCTGATTATGAACACGTTTTTATAATTTAGGCAGATAAAAGCAAATGTCAGCCTATTATAAATACTGTTAAGCAATATACGGGCGAATAATTACACCTTCTTCACCTTTTACTTCTTCCATTACTACATAAGTACGGCTTTCACTTACATTTGGAAGTTTCAATAGTATGTCGCCTAATACGCCACGGTATTCTGACATATCATTTACGCGTGTTTTAAGTAAAAAGTCGAAATTACCCGACACCAAATGGCATTCTATAATTTCTTCATGCTTTTTTACAGCAGCACTGAACTCATCAAATACATCGGGTGATGTTTTGGTAATTGTTACCTCTACATACACCGATAAACCTTGCCCAAGCTTAGCAGGGTCGACCACTGCTTTGTAACCTAATATGTAACCTTCTCGTTCTAGTTTTTTTACCCGTTCGAGACAGGGCGTGGCGCTTAGGCCAACTCGTCTGGCCAGTTCAACATTGGAAAGGCGTCCATCATGTTGTAATTCCATCAAAATTTTCCGGTCAATTCTATCTAATAACTGATGCATAGTACCAACTAGTTTTTTATGCTGTTTATTTTTATTATTTAGATAATAACACTAGAACCCACTTTAAAAAAGGTGAGACACACTGGCTTATGATGAATATAATAGTGAAAAATGTTAATCCGTTCTTAATAAGGCAAATGTTATGATTATTGGTGTACCTAAAGAAATTAAAAACCATGAATACCGTGTAGGTATGGTTCCTGCGAGTGTTCGTGAATTAGTAAACCACGGTCACCAAGTGATTGTAGAAACTGATGCAGGCATGGGCATTGGTTTTACTAACGAAGACTACACACAAGCAGGTGCTGAAATTTTAGCAACTGCTGCTGATGTTTTCGCTAAAGCCGACATGATTGTAAAAGTAAAAGAGCCACAAGCTGTTGAACGTGCAATGCTACGTGAAGACCAAATCCTTTTCACTTACTTACACCTTGCACCTGATCTTCCACAAACTGAAGACCTTGTAAAAAGCAAAGCTATTTGTATTGCATACGAAACTGTAACTGACTCACGCGGTGGTTTACCGCTTCTTGCGCCTATGAGCGAAGTGGCTGGTCGTATGTCTATTCAAGCTGGTGCACAAGCGCTAGAAAAGTCTAACCACGGTCGTGGCATGCTATTGGGTGGCGTACCAGGCGTTGAAGCTGCTAAAGTTGTTGTAATTGGCGGCGGCATGGTTGGTCGTAGCGCAGCTCAAATGGCTGTTGGCCTTGGTGCTGAAGTTGTGGTTCTTGATCGTAACATCGACGTATTACGTGCACTAGACGCGCAATTTGGTAATAAAGTAAAAGCTATTTACTCAACTGCTGATGCACTAGAAAAACACGTACTAGAAGCTGATTTAGTAATTGGTGGCGTACTAATCCCAGGTGCAGCTGCACCTAAACTAGTCACTGCAGAGCACATTAAAGCAATGAAACCTGGCTCTGCAATTGTTGACGTTGCAATCGACCAAGGTGGCTGTATTGCTACCTCTAAAGCAACGACGCATGCTGATCCTACTTTCATCGTTGATGAAGTTGTTCACTACTGTGTTGCTAACATGCCAGGTGCTGTTCCACGCACATCTACGTTTGCACTTAACAATGCAACATTGCCTTTCATCATTAACCTTGCAAATAAAGGTTATAAAAAGGCGCTACTAGATGACGCTCACTTCTTAAAAGGCTTAAACGTAATTAAAGGCCAAGTAACTTACAAAGAAGTAGCACAAGCGTTCAACATGGAATATGTTGACCCACGCACAGCGGTAGAAAGCGCATAATTTAGCGTTTTCTAGTTAGGTTGGTATTAAATAACATAGTAACTTAACTACAACTCATAA